>DAOUEO010000043.1:0-7496 GCA_034430455.1 Dehalococcoidia bacterium
CGGAGACGCCGACACCCCTGCCCGTAGAGACGGCGACCCTCGTCGCGGATGGGGCAAGGCCCGACGTCGCCACCCAAACCCCCGTCCCCTAGCAGCCTGCCAGGGCCGCATTTCTATTGTCTCGGTAGGGTCGGTACTCTGTGCCCGACCTGTTGCCTCATACCCCGGCCTTATATGGCCATTGGCAGAACAGTTCGGGACAGCCTTGGGGGAGTACAGAGGGGGCTTGTCCCCTCTGACAGGGGGTCTGGGGGGTGTCCCCCCAGAGTCAAATTACCTCCCTGGGTGGGAGGGTGGGAAGAACCACGCCCATGTTCCGGCGACAGCGCCGACGCCGCCCACGCGTACACAGCGTCGAATTTGCACCCGACCAGCCACCGCTCAGGATGTCGGGCCAGTCAGACCTGCCTGTCTACCCGCCTCTGGAGGGCCGGCAGGGAAGGTTTCGACTTGCAGGATCGTCTCAACAGCCTATCCCCACCGGTTGTGAACCAGTCACCCCCACGGGGGCTCAGCCGCGGGCGGAGAGCATCATCCGCAACTGGTCGGCGTTGACCACCGCCTTGTCCTGCACACAGTTGTTCATCAGGACGTGCACCTCCTGCGCCTGCTCGGCCAGGTGGTGGATGGGCGAGACCCACTCCCGCAGTTCCTCCTCGGAGTACAGATAGTCGAACCGTTCCCCCACCGTCGCTCCCCTGCGCTCCCACATCGCCGCGTTGCGGCCGTGGAAGCGCACCAGCCCTATCTCCGCCGTCGCCTCCGCCAGCGGGGGGACGCTCGAGGCGAGTCCCTGGGGCTCGTCGACGCAGACGAGAGGGATGCGCTGCCCCCGCAGCAGCTCCAGAGTGCGGTCGCGGTTCGACTCCGAGAACCAGCGGGCGTTGCGGAACTCCGCCGCCATCCGGTACTGGGGCAGGCGCCCTTTCGCCTCGACGATGTAGTCGGCGCTCTCCCGCTCGGGGAGGAACCAGGGGGGAAACTGGAAGAGCACCACCCCCAGCTTGCCGGCGCTGTCCAGGGGGAGCAGGGCGGAGGCGAACCGCTGCCACAGCTCGTCCTGGAGCCCCGAGGGCAGGTCGCGGTAGTAGAGGTTCTTCCCGTCGCCGGAGGGGGGTGGCAGCTCCTGCCGGACGTCCTTGGGGAGGGCTTCGGGAGGGGTAGGGTGGTGGGTGAGCAGGCGGAAAGCCTTGACGTCGAAGGTGAAGTCGCCGGGGGTGCGCTCCGTCCAGAGGGCGGCGTTTCTCTCCGAAGGGAGACCGTAGTAAGTGCTGTCCACCTCCACGATGGGGAAGCGGGAGGCGTAGAACCGGAGGCGCTCCTCCGCTGTCTTCGCCTCAGGCGGGTAGAAGCGGCCGGAATCGATGAGGCTCTTGTCCGTCCAGGAGCAGGTGCCGACCAGGATGCGGCCCGCCATCTCGCCTCGCCACCGGTGCGCCGCCGGCCCGACTACAGGTCAGCGGGCGCAACTCTCAGGGTTTCCCCAATAGCCACTCCGAACGGCAGGCTGCTATGTTGTAGTCGCTTGTCCTGCCGGGGATACCGAGCGTCAAATCCGCTGAACGGCGACCGCGGCCTCCTGCAAAAGCGGCGCCGAGCAACGTGACCCTCTTCTGTGGCCGATGGGCAGCCAATAGACCGGAGGATAAGCCCGGCGGCGCGGGCAGCAACCGAACCCCACCGCAAAGCGCAGCCACCAGCCTACCTGCTCCGAGCAGGTGTCCGCGCCGCCACCCCCAAACCCCCGAAGGCCAAGGTTGCTCTAGGGCTCGTGGAAAGACGCCGCGAAGGCGTCCAGGAGAGGCCTGTACGTGTCCATCGTCCCCTCCGGCGCGACCAGCGTCAGCGTCCAACCCCCCAGGTCATCGGCGAAGAAGATGTCGATCTTATCCACCGTCAGAGGCTCCGGGGTCTGCTCGGTCGTCACCTCATATCTGACCAGGGAGGCTTCCTTGCCGTCCACCGTGACGGTCCCTTCGACGGATGGGCGCTCTCCCCGGAGCGTTTCCAGGACTATCAGCTTCGTCTCGAGAAACTCCTCGGAGGTGGTCCCTATGAGGAGCGTCTCACAGCTGATTGAGAGATTGGGCTTGACCTCCCCTTCGACAGTGGTCGAGTAGAAGACGTCTCCCGCCATGTTCGCCAGAGATATCCGGTTGGGTTGCACCTCCCAGTCGCTGGGGTAGCGGACGCGGTAGCCCCTGTCCGGCGACTGGTACTCAGCGAGCCCCGGGGGAAGGTCGGTCGGGGTGCTGAGGACGACAGGTTCCTCCGGCTTGCACTTCGTGCGGGGGACACTGGTCGGCTCCGGGCTCTCGCCGTCGCCGCAGGCAACCAGCGGCAGCGAGACCAGGGCGACGAGGAGCGCCGAACCAAGTACGGCTGCGATCTTCTTTATTCTCATTGGACGCCTCTCTTGGGGTTGTCTCATCTGCTAGAGATACTATCATCTAAGGGGGCGTTTGGCGAGGGCGCCTGCAATGGACAGGGAGGTGAACGCCTGATGAAGATCCACTACGGCCCCGTCACCGAGCTTGCGGTCGATGCGATTGTCAACGCCGCCAACACCCAGCTCCGGCATGGCGGCGGCGTCGCGGCGGCGATCGTCCGGGCGGGGGGACGCGTCATCCAGGAGGAGAGCGACCGCGTCGGCTGGTGCGACCTGGGGAAGGCCGTCGCCACCACCGCCGGCGCCCTGAGCGCCCGCTACGTCATCCACGTGCCGACCATCGACTACACCAGCGGCCGCCGCGCCGGCCTCGACGATATCTACCGCGGGACGAAGGCGGCCCTGGAGCTGTGCCGGCAGTTGGGGCTCAAGAGCGCCGGCTTCCCGCTGTTGGGAGCGGGCATCGTGGGGGTGGCGCCCAAAGGCGTAGCGGAGGCCATGGCGCGGGCCATCGCGGAGTTCCCCGACATCGAATGCGCCATCTGCGCCTTCTCCGCCGCCGACAGAGACGCCGTCGAGGGGCTGGAGGAGGGGTGAGCTGACCCCATCTCCAAACGGAGAGGTCGGCCTATGGCTGGGCCGTCTTCTCGGCGTACACCTTGAAGGCCACGCTTCCCAGACCACCGTTTTTCAGACCGGGGTCAGTGCACACCGAATAGCGGAGCCAGCCCTCGTTCGGGTCCAGCCCCTCGGTGATGCGGTCCCACATCAGGTGCACTCGCGCCAACATGGGAGCCAGCGCCCCGATGCACAGGGGGCAGGTCGATTCTTGGGCGTTGACGCTCGGTCCCGGGCCGATCACCAGTCTGTCGCCCACCTTGCAGCCGGCGGAGCAGTACTTGGCCTCTGTTACTTCAGCGACGATCTTGTAGGAGAGAATCTTTGAGGACAGCAGCTTCTCTATTCCCGGCGGCAGCCTGTCGATATCCTCCTCGGTCATATCAAAGATCTGCTTCAGTAAGCCTCGGAACGCCTCTTCCATCTCTTCGCTCCCTTCTTTGACTGCAATGGCAGGCCGGAGCCTCAGTCTCCGGCTTGCGGGTCCCGCTCAGCGCCGGATAGTATACTATGTTCAGCGTAGCTCCGCCTCACGGACGCATGGTCGAGGCAGTAGCCGTTGCTCAAATAGGAGGGCTCTATGAGACGTCCCGTACCCGAAACCGAAGCCCGCCGCCTCCTGAGTGGCGGCCCCGTAACCCTGGTGACGAGCCGCTACCACGGCAAGGACAACGTCATGCCCGCCGCCTTCGTCACCCCCCTCAGCATGGAGCCGCCCCTCGTGGGGGTGGCGATGAACCCCAACCACCACAGCTACGACATGCTCCGCTACACCGAGCAGTTCGCCCTCAGCATCCCCGGCCGCCGTCTCCTCCATCACGTCCAGTACCTGGGCAGCGTCAGCGGCAGAGACGTCGACAAGTTCGAGCTCACCAAGCTGCCCACCTTCAAGGCCCTCCGCGTCGAGGCGCCCCTCATCGAGGGCTGCGTCGCCCACATCGAGTGCGGCCTGGTCGATGCCTTCCGCACCGGCGACCACGTGCTCCTCGTCGGCCAGGTGCTGGCGGCCTCCGCCGTCGCCGAGGCCTTCGACGGGACCTGGCTCCTGGAGGACGATGACCAGAAGCCCCTGCACCATCTGGGCGCGAACCGCTACGCCCTCCTGGGGCAGATGATGGAGGCCCGCATCCCCAAGCCGGAAGAGGCCGAGGAGTCGCAGGAGGAGGCCTTCGCGGAGCAGATGGAGCAGGCGAAGGAAGAGGAGGAGAAGGGGGCGGAGAAGAAGCGAAAGCGGGCCAAGGATGGCCCCCCGGCGGGTGACGCTTGACTGCCAATCTTGTCTTGGGGGGTTTCTGAACTCGTTCCGATAAATCGGCGGCATCTGTCTGTCTTGTCTTTCCCTTGCCTCCCGGTGTGTTCGCTCTCTGACCTCAGCACGCGCGGCAACCTCTGCCACAAGATAAGGGAGAGTGCAGAGAGGGAGGATCCCTCTCTGCCGGGGTTCAAGGGGTGTCCCCTTGATTCTCCAGAACACCTCTAGGGAGGGTGGGCGGGAAGAACAACGCCCATGTTACGGCCACCACGCCGACGCCGCCCATCGCATACAACGCTCCCCAGCGACACCCGGCGACGAAATGCAGGCCGCGAAGGCCCTTGACAACTGCCGCCGCGGATTGTACCATCTCTGCGTCGTTACGAGTAGTGAACGCTCACTAACTTAGGGATCGTGGCTAGGGCGCAAAGACTACCCGCCCCAGAGCGCAGACAGCGCATCATCGAGAGCGCGAGAGCGGTCTTCGCCGCCTCCAACTACTGGAAGGTGAGCACCGCCGACCTCGCCAAGGCCGCGGGCGTCTCCGAACCCGCCATCTACCGCCACTTCCCCAGCAAGAAAGCCCTCTTCCTCTCCACGCTGAAGGAGACGGCGCCCAGGCTCCTCGACATCTGGCAGCGCATCGCCGCCGAGGTCGACGACCCCATCGAAATCCTCTGGAGCATCGGCCTCAGCTACTACGATAACCTCAAGAACCGCTCCGCCCCCATGAGGCTCCTGTTCCAGGCCCTGGCCGAGGCCGACGAGCCTGATATTCGGGCGGCCCTTCGTCGCAACTTCGCCTCCTTCGCCCAGTTCTTGAGCGAGGTCATTGACGACGGCAAGCGCCGCGGCCTCGTGCGCCCGGACGTAGACTCCGATCTCGTCGCCTGGCGGTTCCTGAGCACCGGACTCGCCCTGAACGTGATCCATCTCCTGGACTTTGACCAGGAGGTCAGCCGCCAGAAGGTTGAGGTGTGGGTACGGCTCTTCCTCGACTCCCTGCGACCGGCCGAGGCCGCCCGGCCCCTGCAGCCCACCGCCGCCGCCGCCGTCCCCTACGACCACCTGCCTTCAACCCTTCCTTCCGTGGCGGAGCTGCCATCATGAGCGCCGGGCTGACCATTTCGCTCAGCGCGTCTACATACGGCCGCAGCAAGGGCACGCAGCCCCCCTTGGATGGTTATCAGCATAGTAACTTGACACAGCCCGGGGGAGTTCAGAGGGGGCTTGCCCCCTCTGACGGGGTTCAAGGGGTGTCCCCTTTAGTCGAATTACATACCTGGGTGGGAGGGTGGGAAGAACCACCCATCTCAAGAGTGTGTTGAACTAAACAGTTCATGACCGTGGAAGCGAGGAGCCCCACATCGGACAGAAGCAGGTCACTCGCGGAGTTGAACCAAAAAGGGGGTTATAGCCATGGACTTCAAGTTTACGGAAGAGGAGGAGGCGTTCCGGCAGGAGGTGCGGGAGTTCCTGAAGAAGGAATGGACCCTGGGCTCGGTGAGCATCGAGGACCCCAAGACGTTCGCCGAGGCCCGGCGGTTCGAGAAGAGGATGGCCGACCGGGGCTGGCGGACGATGCACTGGCCCAAGGAGTACGGCGGCCAGGGCGCCAGCCACATGATGCAGATCATCCTGCGCGAGGAGATGTCCTACGTCGGCGCCCGCATCCTCGACGGCCAGGGGGTGCACATGATCGGCCCCTGCCTGATGGTCCACGGCACGGAGGAGCAGAAAAAGCGTTTCCTGCCCCCCATCGCCGGGTGCGAGGTGATCTGGGCCCAGGGATTCAGCGAGCCCAACGCCGGCTCCGACCTGGCCGGCCTCCAACTGCGGGCGGTGAAGGACGGCGATGACTACATCCTCAACGGCCAGAAGACGTGGACCACGGCCGGCACCGTCGGCGAGTGGATCCACGTCCTCGCCCGCACCGACACCAACGCCCCCAAGCACCGCGGCATATCCTACTTCCTGCTCGATATGAAGTCGCCGGGCATCACTATCGCGCCCATCGTCAACATGGCGGGCTTGAGCGGCTTCACCGACACCTACTTCGACGACGTCCGCGTGCCCAAGGACCAGATGCTCGGCGAGGAGAACCGCGGCTGGTACGTCGCCATGACGACGCTCGCCTTCGAGCGCTCTTCCATCAGCTTCGCCGCCGAGTCCGCCCGCACCCTGGAGGAGCTCATCGCCTGGGCCAAGGAGACGAAGCGGAACGGCGCGCCCCTCATCGCCGACCCCCTGATCCGCCACAAGCTCGCCGAGATGGCGATCGAGATCGAGGTAGCGAAACTGATCAACTACCACGTCGCCTGGATGCAGCAGCGGGGCCTCATCCCCAACTACCAGGCGTCCGTGGCCAAGACCTTCGGCACCGAGCTCCATCAGCGCCTCGCCAACACCGGGATGCAGATGATGGGGCTGTACGGCGCCCTCGGCGAGGACTCCAAGTGGGCGCAGTTGAAGGGGAAGATCAATTACCTCTACCTGTGGACCATAGGTGAGACGATCTACGCCGGCAGCAACGAGATCCAGCGTTCGATCATCGCCCAGCGGGGCCTCGGCCTGCCGCGCGAGTAACAACCGTCCTAAGGAGCACGCCGTGAGCAATCGGTACATACTCTATGAAGTCCGGGGGCGCGTGGCCGTCATCACCCTGAACCGGCCGGAGAAACTGAACGCCTGGGTGTACCAGATGGGCTTCGAGCTGGGTGACGCCCTGCACGAGGCGAACCAGGACGACGGGGTGGGGGCGCTCGTCCTGACCGGAGCGGGCCGCGCCTTCTGCGCCGGCGCCGACGTCATCGAGGAGTTCAAGCGCCGCGCCGACGCCCAGGACGCGGGTATCACCGTCGAGGACATGGAGGGAAACATGGCCTCCCGGTTTACCGCCCTCCGCGACCTTCTGCTGCACGGCAAGCCCACCATCGCCGCCATCCACGGCTACGCGATCGGCGTCGGCCTCACCCTGCCCCTGAACTGCGACATGCGCATCGTCGCCGAGGGGACGAAGCTGAACACCATGTTCCTCCGCGTCGGCCTCGTGCCCGAGTTCGGCTCCTCCTATCTGTTGCCGCGCATCATCGGGCTCGCCAAGGCCTGCGAGCTCGTCTACATGCCGCGGATGATGGATGCGCAGGAGGCGCTTGAGATAGGGCTCGTCAACAGGGTCGTGCCGGCCGACCGGCTGATGGCGGAGGCGATGGCGCTGGGTGAGACGCTCGCCAACGG
>DAOUEO010000044.1:0-11589 GCA_034430455.1 Dehalococcoidia bacterium
CTCTTCACCCAGGCCGGCCAGCGCCCGCGCCAGCAGGAAATGCGCCAGCCTCCGCTCCCGCTCCCCTTCCGCGCCCGCCAGATACGCCGATACCTGATCCCGCGCCTCCTCATAGCGTTCCGCGGACAGATACAGACGGACCACAGCCAGCCGTGCCTGGCGCTTCTGCTGCGCCGAACCGCGGGCGACGACCGCCTCGTAGACGGCCATCGCATCCTCATACTGCCCGTTCCGCTCGTAACGCCGGGCCAAACCCAGGTCCGCCGGCACAGGCGTGGCAGTGGGGGCGGGGGTCGGCGTGACCGCCGCCGTCTCTTGACCGTCGGTGCCGGAAGCAGGCCCCTTGTCGCCGCAGGCCGCCAGGAGTCCCAACACGAGCGCGCCCCCGGCCAGCACCGACAGGCAGAGTCCGACTTTCTTATGATATAGGAGCATGGCGTTCCTGAGGCAGATAAGGGCTCGCGGGCAGCAGGTTCGGCGCGTTGACACCGATTATGTCCAATGTTACACTCCCCCCACGACGGCGTCAAAGGCACCATGGCCTGTCCGGTCGACGACCGGCTGCATCTCCAACCAGCGCCCAATTGTCGCTCCGGGGCCAAGGGGACGCGATATCATGGACGATCTACCCGCTAGAGATACATCCGCCTGGCTGGGCCGCCCCGTCTGGGCAGATATCGATCTCGACGCTCTCACCCACAACGTTAGGCAGCTCAAGCAGCGGGCCGGCTCCGCCCAAGTCATGGCCGTAGTCAAGGCCAACGCCTACGGCCACGGCGCCGTCGCGGTCGCCCGCGCCGCCCTGGCGGCCGGCGCCGAGCGCTTGGGCGTGATCTGCCTGGACGAAGGCGAGGAGCTACGCCGCGCCGGAGTCACCGCGCCCATCCTCATAATGGGCTTCACCCCTGTCTCCCAGGCCGAACGCGTCGTTGAGCTATCCCTCACCCCCACCGTCAGCTCGCAGCAGATGGCCCTCGCCCTCTCCCGCTTCGCCGTCGAGCGCGGCGTCACCCTCACCATCCATCTTAAGGTCGAGACCGGCCTCAACCGCTACGGCCTGCCGCCGGAGCAGCTCCTGCCCCTCGCCGAATCGCTCCGTCAACTCCCGGGACTGGACGTGGAAGCGCTCTTCACCCACTTCGCCAACGGCGACGACGAGGACAAGAGCTACCTGCGGCGCCAGTTCGAGATATTCAGCCGCGCCGCCGACGAGCTGCCCTGGATCCGGGTGCGCCACGTGGCCAACACGGCGACCCTCATAGATACGCCTGAGCTGGCCCTGGATATCGTACGGCCCGGCATCGGCATCTACGGCTGCTATCCTTCCCCCCACATGCAACGGAGCATCGACCTGCGACCCATCCTCTCCCTCAAGAGCCGCGTCGCCCGCCTGCGCCGCCTCGAACCGGGCGAGAGCGTCAGCTACGCCCGCACCTGGACCGCCGCCCGCCCCAGCGTCGTCGCCCTCATCATGTGCGGCTACGGCGACGGCCTGCAGCGGGAGCTGTCCAACAAGGGGAGCGTGCTCATCCGCGGCAGCCGCGCGCCCATCATCGGCCGGGTGGCGATGGACATGTGCATCGCGGACGTGACCGATATCCCCTACGCGGCGCTGGATGACGAGGTGGTGATCATCGGCCGCCAGAGAGAGGCAGAGATCAGCGTCGAAGAGGTCGCTGCCCTCTGCGGTACCGTTAACTATGAGATACTCACGGGGATCACCGCCCGCGTCCCCCGCGTCTACCGCCGGGGAGGGCGCATAGTGGCCGTGCAGACGCTCCTGGAGAGGCCGGCCGCGGAGTCATCCCCCGACGAAGCGCTCAGCCCCGCCGGCCGCGGCCACGGGGAGCCTGCCTGACGCAGCGCAGACCCGCGGACGCATCAACCTCTACAACAGGGCCGCGTTTTCCCGGGGACTCTCAGGGATAGCGGTGAACGGTATCGAGAGGCGCCGACCCTACAGGTCGTCGTCGTCGTCCTCCTCCTCCTCCTCCCCTTCCACCGACGCCAAATCCGTCGCCCGCGGCAGGACGGCGCCCATCCGCTCCTCGCGGCGGCGGCGGGGCGCCGGCAGCGCTTCGACCGCCCGGCGCAGCGACGGCAGGGCCTCCATCGCCCCCGCGTCGTCGCCGTCGACGAGCAGCAGCGACACGCCGGAGTCGCGCAGGCACTCCAGCTCCGGGCCCACGGCGGTGGGCGCCACCGGCATCATGATCGGCTTGCGGGTCAAGACCACGATCCGCCGCAGCTCCATCAGGGCGCGCACGGTGAGGGGCCCCTTCCCCTGGGGCAGAAACACGGCCTCCAGAGGCAAGAGCTCCGCCGATCTCAGATAGCTGTCAGAAAGCTCACCCTCCAGCAGGAGGACGTATCCCGCCTTCTCCTCAAGGATGGCGGGGGCAGGCGTGCTGTCCGCCGCCAAGACCAGGTAATCGACCCCCGCCGCCATCAGCCGCGCCACGGCCTCGCGGTCCAGCCCCTCCGACCAGACGCCGCAGGGCAGATCGCCCGCGGCCTCGACCACGGGACCGATATCCGTCTCCCGCGGCCTCGACAGCGAGAGGAGGATGCTGTCGGCACCCTTCTCCACGGCGGCGGCGGCCTTCTTGGGGTCCGGGTTGCTGAGCCGGACGACGAGCAGCAGCGACGGGTTGCGCTCGCGCGCCGCCGCCCGGAAGCCGATCGGCGCCGCCTCCAGGCGGAGCGCCCTGCGGAGCTTGTCAGCCAGCTTGCTCATACTCTCTCCTAGAGGAAATGGGGCGACTAGGACACTATTGGCGATGATACGCGGGAGCCCGCACGTCTGTCAACGAAATGGGAGACGGGCAGCATGAGGGCCGGGCGTTCACCCGGCCCTCAGCAACGTCATGATTTGTCCGACCCTAGGCCTTCAGCTTCTTGCAGGCCTCGACCAGGGCGGGCATCACTTTCTTGTAGTCCTCGACGATCCCAAACCGCGAGGCCTTGAAGACGACCGCCTCCGGGTCCTTGTTGATGGCGATGATGTTCTTCGCCCCCGAGCAGCCGGCCATGTGCTGGCTCGCCCCGGAGAGGCCGATGGCAAGGTAGAGGGTCGGCCCTACTATCTTGCCCGTAAGGCCGATCTGCTCCGTCACCGGCCGCCAGCCGCTGTCGCAGGCCGCGCGCGTCGCGCCCACGGCGCCGCCCAGCGCCTTCGCCAGCTCCTCAAGTGCCGCGAAGCCCTCGGCGCTGCCGATCCCGCGACCCCCGGTCACGATGACGTCCGCATCCTCCAGACGGATCCCCTCTTCGGTGACCTCCTGGTGGGCGGTTATCTTGTCGCGGACGGCGGACGCATCCAGGCCGGCGTCCACCTTGACGACCTGACCCTGGCGCGAGTCATTGCGCTCCACGGGGTCCTGGGCCTTGGAACGGATCGTCGCCACCGCCGGCGACATCTTGAAGGAGTTGACGGCGCGGGCGTTGCCGCCGTAGCAGGGACGCTCGGCGACCAGCTTCCCGTCCTGCGCCGTCACGCTGAGGCAGTCCATCGCCGCGCTGGAGCCCAGACGGAAGGCGATCCGCGGCGCCAGGTCGCGCCCCATGTCGGTCTGGCCGGCCAGGATCACCGCCGGGTCCGCCTGCGCGTTGACCTTCTCTACCGCCGCCAGGTAGCCGTCGGTGCTGTATTTCGCCAGGAGGGGGTCGTCGACCACATAGACCTGGTCGGCGCCGAAAGCGATGAGGTCTTTGGCCAGCCCTTCCACGCCCGAGCCCAACAGCGCCGCCTGCACCGGCTGGCCCGTCTGATCGGCGAGGCGCCGCGCCGCGCCCAGGACCTCCGTGCTGATGGAGGCGACAGCGTTGCCGCTCACCTCAGCTAATACCAGGATTCCGCTTGAGTTCGACATTCCTAACGCTCCTTACATGTCATCAGACAAGGGCTAGACTATCTTCTCTTCGCGGAGGCGCTGAGCGAGCTTCTGGGCCTTCTCCTCCGGTGTCTCGCCCTCCATCACCTCGCACTCGACCTCGCTCACCGGCTGGTAGAGGCGCTCCAGGTTCAAGCGCACCCCCTGCGCGCCGATCTGCGACGGGTCAAGCCCCAGGTCGGCGGCCGACCAGATACTGACCTGCTTGCGCGCTGCCTGCATGATCTGCTGCAGCTTGGGGTAGCGCGGCTCGCCCAGCTCGTTGCTGACGGTTACCAGGCAGGGGAGCGGCGCTTCCACGGTGTCGTAGCCCTCCATGAGTACGCGCTCCACCACGACCTTGCCGTCCTGGACGGCGACGGACTTGGCGAGGCTGACGCTGGGGAGACCCAGCATCTCCGCCACACCGGCGCCGACCACGCCGGCGTCCCAGTCGGTCGCCTGGCGTCCGAACAGGAGGAGGTCGAAGTCGCCGATCTTCTGGATCGCCTTTGAGAGCACGAGGGCCGTCGTGTAGCTGTCGCCGTTCTCGAAGGCGTCGTCGGTGAGAAGAACGCCTTCGTCGGCGCCCATCGCCAGGCTCTGCTTGATGGCATCGCGGGCGGCGGCTGGCCCCATGCTGACGATAGTGATCTTGATCTCGCCGAGCGTGTCCCTGACCCGCAGGGCCGCCTCCACCGCCAGGGCATCGAACTGGCTGACGACAGACGCCACTCCCGCCGCCGGGGTCACCTTCTTCGCCGCCTCATCGACCTTGAAGGCGGATGCCGGGGCCTCCGGGTCTGGCACCTGTTTGACACAGGCAATGATATGCATGAAGTCCCTCCTTGATTGGTTTTCCCAGAGTTGATCTTCTCAACCGGCCAGTTTCAGTTGTAGTCGTTTTCGCAAGAAAAGGTCAAGGGCTGTCCGCGACCTCGCCGCCGGCGGCCGGCGGGTCGCTGGTGAGCGCCGCCGTCGCCTCCATCCCTTTCGTCTCGACAGCCCTCTCCAGCAGCTCGGCGATGTCCAGGGCCCGCATCCGCTTCTCCTCGTCGGGCTCGAGAGCGGGAATGCCGTCCTCAAACATCTGGATGCAGAATGGACAGGCCGTCGCCACGATGCCGGCGCCGGTGGCCATCGCCTCTCTGGTGCGGGCGTTGTTGATGTGCTCTCCCTTGCTCTCTTCCACCCACATGTGCCCGCCTCCCGCGCCGCAGCAGAAGGTCGTCATCCCCGACCTCTCCATCTCCACCAGCCGCGTCTTCGGCAGGCCGGCGAGGACCTGGCGCGGGGCGCCGATGATGCCGTTGTGGCGCGCCAGGTAGCAGGAGTCATGGTAGACGATCGTCTGCTCTACACCCTCCCGCGGCCGCAGCTTGCCCTCCTGGACGAGCTGCGCCAGGAGCTCGCTGTGGTGCACCACTTCGAAGTGGCCGTTGAACTCCTTGTACTCATTCCGGATGACGTTGTAGCCGTGGGGGCAGGCTGTGATGATCTTCTTCACCCCCTTGGCGTTCATCACCTCGATCGCCTGCTGCGCCTGCATCTGGAACAGGTATTCGTTCCCCAGGCGGCGCGCCGGATCGCCGCAGCAGGGCTCCTCCTCCCCCAGAACGCCGAAGCTCACGCCGGCCTGGATCAGCAGCTTGGCCAGGGCCTGGGTGATGGGGACGTTGCGCTCGGAGAGGGCGCCCGAGCAGCCTACCCAGAGCAGATACTCCTGGCTGCCGTCGAACAGCCCCACCTCCAGCCCCTCCATCCAGTCGCTGCGGGTGAACGGCGTCCCCCGCCAGGGGTGGCCGCGCTGCTCCAACTGCATCAGCGTCGCCTGGGCCGTCTCCGGCATCCGCGCCTCGTCCATCACCAGGAAGCGGCGGACGTCGATTATCGTGGGGACGTGCTCGATCATCACCGGGCACCAGTACTGGCAGGAGCCGCAGGTGACGCAGTCCCATATCGACTCGAACCCCATCGTGTCGATGGGGCGCGGCGGCTCCCCGTCGCTTTTCTTCAGCGCCGGCCTAAGTCTCAAAACGGAGCCGAGCGTCGGCGTGTTCGCGAGTAGAGCCAGCCTGCCCGCGTGCTGAATCTCCTTCGGCGAAAGCTCCTTCTCGGTGAGGTAGGCCGGGCAGTTCGCCTGGCAGCGTCCGCACTCCGTGCAGGTGAGGAAGTCCATCATCTGCTTCCAACTGAAGTCGGTCAGCTTGGCCACGCCGAAGGTCGCGCCCTCATCCCCCCGCTCCATGATCCCCTCGATATCGAGCGGCTGGAGGACGCCGGTGGGCTCCGAGCTGCGGAAGAAGACGTTGAACGCCACGGTGAGGACGTGCGAGTGCTTGGAGTAGGGCAGGTAGTCCAAAAAGGCCAACAGCAGGATCAGGTGGCTGAACCAGAAAAACGTATGGGCGGCCTCGGCTGTCCCTGTTCCCAGCCCTATCGTGTCCCAGAGGTTCGCCACGCCGAAGGCAAAGAAGGAGAAATAGTCCTTGTCGCCGCGCTCCAGGAATATCTCAAGGCTATTGCCCAGGACATCCGTAACCATCAGCAGGAAGATCAGGCTGATGATCGTCCAGCCGTCCCGGTTTATGGTCATGCGCTCCGGCTTGATAAAGGCGCGCTGGAACGACCCCATGCTCACTCCCACGATGACCAGCACGTTGAACAGGTCCATCACCGGCCGCCAGGCGGTATAGACGTCCCCCAGCAGGTGCTGGAGGCTGATGTCCGCGCTGACGCCGTCGAGGAGGAGGTTCAGGCTCCGTATCAGCAGGACCATGAACCCCCAGAAGATGAGGACGTGGAGCATACCCGAGTACCAGTACTTCCGCCGGAAGAACTTCCGCTGCGCCAGCATGATGAGGAACACGTCGCGGACGCGGGCCGGCAGATGGTCAAGGCGTGAGACCCGCTTCCCCTGGACGAACGGGATCAGCCGCATGATGATGGTGAGTGCGAAGAACGCTCCAAAGCCCAGGATGATCAAGTAGAAGAAGACGTTGCCCGGAAACTCGTTAGCTGGGGCCATTACCTGCCTCCTCTAGACACGCGACCGGCACCTATTCCGTCGGCGGGAATGTCAGGCTAACACGCATGATATCCCGACATCAAGCTAGCGGCAACGCCCCCGCCCGACAGGACCCCCCACCCTTATGCTCACAGGCCTGGGGCTGTGATATATTTGTAGGGCTCCCGCTGGAGGATGCCATGGACCTCGGACTGAAGGGGAAGGTCGCCGTCGTCACCGGCTCCAGCCGCGGCATCGGTCGCGCCGTCGCCCTCGCCCTCGCCGACGAAGGGTGCGACGTCGTTCTCTGCGCCCGCGGCGAGGAGCGTCTGCGTCAGACGGAGGCCGAGGCCCGCGACCGCGGCGTCCGCGTCCTCGGCGTGGTCGCCGACGTTACCCAGCTAGAAGGCATCGAGTCCCTCGTAGCCCAGACTATCGACGCCCTCGGCCGCATCGACATCCTGGTGAACAACGTCGGCGGCTCCTGGCCCGGCGACGAGGACGACGCCTGGGACGCCAGCTACCAGGCGAACCTCCTGCCGGCGGCGCGGGCCACCCGCCTGGTGGTGCCCCACATGCGACGGCAGGGCGGCGGCAGCATAGTCCACATCGCCTCCATCTGGGGGCGGGAATCGGGCGGTCTCCCGACCTACAACGCGCTGAAGGCCGCCCTCATCAGCCACGCCAAGAGCATGGCCGTCGCCCTGGCGCCCGACGGGATCCGCGTCAACTCCGTCGCGCCCGGCTCCGTCGCCTTCCCGGGCGGCTCCTGGCAGCGACGCGTCGACGCCGACCCCGAGGGGATGGCCACCTTCGTGCGCGCCAACATCCCGATGGGCCGCTTCGGGCGACCGGAGGAGGTGGCGGCCGTGGTGGCGTTCCTGGCGTCGGAGAAGGCGAGCTGGGTGACCGGCGCCTGCGTCAACGTCGACGGCGGCCAGTCGCGCTCCAACATCTAGCCGGTCATGAACGACGACCTCCTGGCCGGCATCCTGATAGTCGACCTCTCCCAAGGGGTCGCCGCCGCCTACTGCGGCAGGCTGCTGGCCGGCTGCGGCGCCGAGGTGATAAGGGTCCAGCGTCCCGGCGACGACGCTTCCCGTGCGCCCGACCCAAATAGCCACCTCAACGCTGCCAAGAAGGGGATCACCCTCGACTACGCGCGGCCGTCCGGCGCCGCCCTCCTGCGCCGTCTGGTGGAAGGCGCCGACGCCCTCATCGAAGACCATGCCCCCGACGACCTCGAATCGCTGGGCCTCGGCTATCAGGAGCTGAGCGCAGCCAATCCCCGCCTGATCGTGGTCTCGGTCGCTTCCGACGGCTCCGGCGGCCCCTTCGCCGAGCGGCTGGTCGGGCTCAACGCCCTCGCCGCCACGCTGGCCGGACTCCTCAGCGCCGCCGGGATCGATAGGGGACAGCACGTCGAGGTGGCGGGCAGGGAATGTCTGGCGGCGGCGGCCTCCCTGCCCGGCATCGACCTGGGCCGCGCGCCGTCCCCTCCTCTCGATACGAGCGGGCCGGCGGATATAATGGGATTCCCCCTGAAGGCGGGTCGCGCCCCCACGCCCGGCGAGCACAACGAGGAGGTCTACCGCGGGATGCTGCGGCTCACCCAGGAGGAGCTCCTATCGCTGCGGGAAGAGGGGATTGTCTGATGCGCCGACTCCCCCTCGCCGCCGTCCGCGTCCTCGAGTTGGGCGCCGCTCCAGCGGGGGCCTGCTGCGCCCGTCTCCTGGGCGACGCGGGCGCGGAGGTGATCAGGGTGGAGCCGGTCGCCAGCCGCGACGGGCCGGACGAACAGCGCCTCTACCTCCACCTGAACCGGAACAAGCTCGGTTGCAGCCTCGATCTCTCGCATCCCCGCGGCCGCGAGCTGCTGCTCCGTCTGGCGGCGAGGAGCAACGTCGTCGTCGAGGGCTTCGGCGGCGGAAGGGAACGGTTGGGACTGACAGACGAGGCGTTCCGGGAGACCCACCCCGACATCATCGTCGCCTCCGTCGGCGGCCCCGAAGGGGAGACGGGCATCAGCGTCGCGGACGTCGCAGACGGCACAGCGGCGGCGGCGGCCGTGTGCGCCGCCCTCCTCCACCACCGCCGCACCGGCAGAGGCCTGCGCATCGACATCAGCGCCCGCGGGACGGCGCAGACGGCGGCGCTCCCTTGGGACTCCCACTCGGAGGACCGCCGGCTGTTCGAGCCCGTATCCCTTCCCGACGGGCAGATCGAGGAGATGGCCGGCCTGCCCTGGCGCTTCAGCGAGACGCCCGCCCACGTGCGCCTGCCCGCTCCCCGGCGCGGCGAGCACAACCGCTACGTCTTCAGCGACCTCCTGGGCCTGTCGTCGCCGGAGATGGCGGAACTGGAGCGGGAAGGCGTGATCGGCCGCCGCGAGCCCTGAGGCGCGCTACCTCTTCTCGGCGACCATCCAGATGTGGTTGGTGAAGACCCTGTTCAGCGGCCAGGCGTAGCTTAGAGGCCGCAGGTAGCGCAGGGCGTCGAGGATCATCAGCTCGATTGTCAGACGGCGCGAGACGTACGGCCACTGGCCGGGGATCTCCCAGTACACCGTCTTCCTCACCCGAAAGCCGGACTCAGCGAGGGTGCGCTTCAGCTCGGCGGGCGTCTGCTCGTTCACGTGCACCTCCCGCTCGCTGGCGGTGCGGGGAAACCGCGGCCCCACGGAGAGCATCGTCGGCCCCACGGTATAGCTCTGGTAGTGCGCGATCTCGGCGAGGCGCAAGATGACACGGTGCACGTTCCGCACGTAGACGGGGTACGTCAGGTCGTAGAACAGGCGGTTGGGGCAGGTGTGCACGGTGAGCCGGCCGCCGCGCCGGAGGACGCGGTGGGTCTCGTCCAGCGCCTCCCGCAGCTCCTGAGGGTAGAGGTGCTCCACGAAGTCCGTCATGATGGCGGTGTCGAAGGACTCGTCGGGGAAATCCATGCGCCGCGCGTTCATGACCCGGAAGGACGCCCGCGCATGGATATCGGGCGTATAGCCGGCGAGCGCCTCCTCCGCTATCCGGACCGCCTCCTCCGCGTAGTCGATGCCCACCGCCTCGGCGCCGCGCAGGGCGGCGTGGATCGCCAGCTCCCCCCTGCCGCAGCCGACGTCGAGGACGCGCTGGCCGGGCCGGATACGGGCCATCTGCAGCGCCTTCTGAAAGCGCGGCCCCAGCGTCCTCCCGCCCGATACCCGGAACTCCTTGTAGCCCTCGCAGGAGGTGAAGAAGTAGCGGCTGTCGTACGTGTCGGGGGAGACGCTCTTGTCGCCGGCGGACCGGCCCTCGTCTTCGTTCATAGCCAACGTCTGCGCGAGGCAACCCGGGAGCGGCCGAACACTCTCCGGAGGAGCCCCTCTAACTACCGTTGAGGAAGTCGGTAATGGTCTGAGCCAATTCGTCGCGGTGCATGCTGTAGTACAGAGCGTCGGGCGCGACGATCAGGCGGGAGCCGGCGATGGCCTTGTGCAGCACCTCGGCGGAAGCCGAAGGGTGCATCTCGTCATCGGGGTGGGCGATGATGAGCACCGGCGCCTTGATCTCCGCGAACCGCTCCAGGGGGAGGGCCGGGCCGTTCACGATGCCCTGGATGGCAAGAACGATCCCCTCGGGGTCCTGGGAGAGGAGCCACTGCCGTATCCAATCGAATATCACCGGCGCCGATTCCCGAAGCGCGCCCCACGGCTCCAGGCGGAGGGCGATCTCCACCGCCTCCTCCATGCCCAGCCCCTCGATCAGCCTGGCCAGCCCCCCCCACAGTGAGGCGAGGGGAGCGGACGCCTGCTGCCCTATCGGCGGCGGCGATATCAGCACCAGCTTCTCCACCATCTCAGGGTGGTCGGCGGCGAAGACAAGGCTCGTCCCCGCGCCCAGAGAGCCGCCGCCGATGTGAGCGCGCTCGACGCCCAGAGAGCGCAGGAGGCGGAACATGTCCTCCACCAGCCCCTCCCACTCGTAGTCGGCGGGGTCAGCCGTATGGCCGGACTCGCCGTGGCCCTTGGCATCGTAGTTGATCACCCGAAAGCTACCCATCAGGAGGTCGGAGACGTCGCCGAAGACCGCCATCGTGGCCATGCTCGCCAGAAGCCCGTGCGCCATGACCAGAGGCGGCCCCTCGCCCTCCACCCGGTAGTTCATTTGAAAGCCGTTGATCTGAGCCTTGGGCATCTCCCCGCCTTTGCCAGCTACAGATGGGCCAGGAGGCCGCCGTCCACGAACATCGTCCTGCCCGTGACATAGCCGGCGGCGTCGGAGGCCAGGTACACGGCGAGCGGCCCTATGTCGTCGGGACGGCCCGCCCGCCGCAGGGGAATGAAACGGACGACCCGGTTCGTCTCCGGGTTGGGGTCGCCGAGACCCGGCGAGTCCTCCATCCAGCCGGGGGCGATGCAGTTCACGGTTATGCCGCCAGCCGCCCACTCCTGGGCCAGCGCCCGCGTCAGGTTGATGACGCCCCCCTTGGCGGCGCAGTAGGCGGAGCTGTTGGGCAGACCGCGCTCCCCCAGTCCGGAGGCGACGTTGATGATTTTTCCTCTCTCCTGCTTCAGCATCCGCGGCCCGACCGCGCGACAGGCGAAGAAGACGCCGCTCAGGTTGACGCTGAGGATGCGCTCCCACTCCCCGTCCGCTATCTCCGCGATGGGCTTCGCCACAAAGAGGTCGGGGCAGTTCACCAGGATGTCGATGCTGCCCAGCCCCGTCATCACCT
>DAOUEO010000045.1:0-1740 GCA_034430455.1 Dehalococcoidia bacterium
CTCAACTTCTACGAGCTGGTCACCACCCGCTACGGAATGTTCTCGGGGATGTCCGCCTTCAGCATCCGCGCCTACGAGCGGCTGCGGGAGCTCCTGCGCGACCGCCGCTTCGACATCGTCCACGACGTCCAGTGCCTCGGCTACGGCATGCTGCTGATCAAGGCCGGCGGCCTGCCCGTCGTCGCCAACATCCACCATCCCCTCGCCGTCGACCGCCGCAACGCCGTCATCCAGGCCAAGACCCTGCGCGAGAAGCTGCGCTGGATCATCTTCTACCCCTTCTTCATGCAGGACATCGTCATGAAGCGCGTCGACAGGATCATCACCGGCTCCCACCACTCCGCCCGCTCCATCCAGCGCGTCTTCGACGCACCCGCCTCACACATCGAGATCATCCACGACGGCGTCGACACCGACACCTTCCGCCCCCGGGAAGGCGTCGAGAAGGTGCCCAACGGCATCCTCTTCGTCGGCAACTCCGAGGACCGCAACAAGGGCGCGCGCTACCTCGTCGAGGCGCTCCACATCCTCCGCCGCGAGATCGACTTCCACCTCACCTTCGTCGACCGGCCGCGCGAGTCGCTGGAGCTTGTCCCCGCCCTCGTCAAGCGCTGGGGGTTACAGAGCAGAGTCACCTTCACCGGCCGCGTCTCCACCGACGAGCTGGTGCGCCTCTACAACAGAGCGGAGATCCTGGTATCGCCTTCGGTTTACGAGGGGTTCGGCCTGCCCGCCGCCGAGGCCATGGCCTGCGGCGTGCCCGTCGTCGCCACCACCGCCGGCGCTTTCCCCGAGGTCATCGCCGATGGCGAGACCGGCTTGCTGGTGCCCGCGGGGGACGCCGCTGCCCTCGCCGTCGCCATAAAGCGCCTGATGGCGGACCCCGCCGAGAGGAAGAGGATGGGAGACGCGGGAAGGCGACGGATGCAGGAACGCTTCACCTGGCGGGAGACCGCCCGCAAGACCGTCGCCCTATACGAGGAGATACTATCGGGCCGCTGCTAGTCCTGCGCGGGCGGCTCGAGGGGCGTAGTGATCAGCGCCCGTCCGATCCAGAAGGCCACGTACAGCGCCCCCAGAAAGCCGATGATCACCGGCATCGCCAGGGCCCAGTAGCTCTTCCGCAGCACTCCCAGCAGGAACACCAGCCCCGCGACCGCGCTGGTGGCGCAGATCGCCAGCCCGTAGAACTGGGAACGCTCCTTATAGTTTTGCCATTCCACGCTGAGCCTCCGCTTGAACCTTGTGGGGACGGCTGGTAAGCCGTTTCTCTCGTTGGATGCAGCCGTATTTATATCAGCTACCGCACTCCCTGTCAAACCAGCCCGACCCGCTGGCCCTCCGCCCGCTGGCGCCTCTTCGCGACAGCCGCCTTCTTGCCGCCCCGAAGTGTTCCTTAGTCTAACGTGGCAATGCGCCACTCCTTGGACGTTTCCCAGGCCCACTTGCAGACGGCGATTATGCCGCCGAAGAAATAGAAGGGCAGACTGACTAGATAACCCAACAAGGTGAAAAGGAGAAAGATGCGGGCAATGGCACCGAGCGGCCACAGGCCCGCATCATAGAGCAGGTCACTGACCCAGTAACCGCCAGCAATCCACCCGGCGCCAAGCAATAGCACCAGCAATAGAAAGAAGATGCCGACCGCCGCCGTGACCCCCATACTTATGACGGCCAACGCACCATTAACGACCACGATGATCGCCTTCATGCCGTTCCCCCCTCTCCATTTGCCACAGC
>DAOUEO010000046.1:0-1745 GCA_034430455.1 Dehalococcoidia bacterium
AGGAGCTCCCTCAGGCGACCATCGATCGCCCGCTGCCAGGCCTCCGCATCGACGGAGACGCCCCGGGCGCGCAGGTCGCCGCGCACCTCCGCCAGCAGCTCCACCAGGGGAGCGAAATCATCCGACAGATACGCCTCCATCTCCTCCCGCAGCCGTCGCGCCAGCGCCGGGCTGAGGCCGCCGGTGGAGACCGCGAGCACAACCTCGCCGCGGCGGACGACCGAGGGGAGGATGAAGTCGCAGGAGGCCGGGTCGTCGACCGCGTTGACGAAGACGCCGCCCCCCGTCGCGTCCCGGGCCACCCGCGCGTTGGTCGCTTTGTCGGCGGTGGCGGCCACGACGATGCTGAATCCCTCCAAGTCGCCTTGCTGATACTCCCGCTGCCGGTGCTCGATCTGTCCCTTCGTCTTGAGGGCCGCCAACTCCGGCGTCAGGTCGGGGCTCACCACCGTGACCGCAGCGTCGGCGGCGAGGAGTCCCTCCACCTTGCGCTGCGCCACCTTGCCTCCTCCCACCACCAGGCAGGGGCGGGCCTTCATCTCCAGGAATAGCGGGTAATAGCCCATGCTCCCTCAGTTGTCGGACTCGCCGGCCTCCGGCCCGCGAAAGTGGCGGCGGTGCTATGCCGTCGCCGTCTCCGGCGCCATCTTCAGCTCGGTGTCCGTAAGATAGCACGCCGGGTCCTCTGCCCAGCGGTCGCCGTAGTACGACTCGGCGCGCGCCCGCAGGTTGCCGTTGCAGATCTCGAAATAGCCGCAGCGGGCGCACCTCCCGCCGATGTGTCCCGTACGGTCGCGGAGGATCGCCAGATTCGGGTCGCTGCCGTCCGACCAGATCTCGCTGAATGGCCGCTCGCGGACGTTGCCGAAGCTGTAGCCCCAGCTGAACTGGTCGGCGTGGACGTTGCCCAGCGGGTCGATGTTCCCCACCGCGATCCCCGACTGGTTGCCGCCCTGCCAGCGCAGCATCTGATAGACGTCGTCCGCCCGCTCCGGCTCGCTCTCCCGCACCCGCAGGTACAGATAGACGCCGTCCGTGTGATTGTCCACCGTCAGCACGTCCTTGGTGATGCCGCGGCGGTGCAGCTCCAGCGTCCGCCGGAAGACCGTGTCCACGGCGGCGCGCGTCTCCTCGTGCGTCAGGTCGTACTTCACGATGCGGTCGCCGCGGCCGGCGTAGGCCAGGTGGTAGAAGCAGATTCGGGGTATCTCCTCCGTCTCCAGCAGGTCGAAGATATCGTCCAGATAGGGGTAGCTGAACTGAGTCAGAGTCACCCGCAGGCCGACGCGCAGTCCCACCTCCCGGCAGTTGCGGATCCCCTGCAGCGCCTCCTCGAAGGCGCCCAGCTTCCCCCGGAAGCGGTCGTGCACCGGCGCCGGGCCGTCGATGCTGACCCCTACGTAGGAGACGCCGAGGTCCTTCAGCTCCTGGGCGACGGCATGGATGAGAAGAGTCCCGTTAGTGGAGATGACAATCCGGATGTCGCGGCCGTGCGCCTGAGCCACGAGCTCCGGCAGGTCGGGGCGGAGCAGCGGCTCCCCGCCGGTGAACAGGATGACGGGCGCGCCGAACGCCGCCAGGTCGTCGATCACCCGCTTCGCCTCGTCGGTGGTCAGCTCGCCCTCGTAGTCGCGGTCGAACGAGTCAGTGTAGCAGTGAGCGCAGTGGAGATTGCAGCGGCGGGTGATGTTCCAGGCGATTACCGGCTTCTTGTCCTCGGAGTAGTGGAGGAGATGCGGTGGGAG
>DAOUEO010000047.1:0-1530 GCA_034430455.1 Dehalococcoidia bacterium
ACAGCGGCGACGACTTCTGTCTCGGCAACAACGAGGTCGCCGACGGCCAGTTTGTCTTCTCCGGCCCCTGCTATGAGGGCTATGAGGGTATCCCCAAGCGTGAGCTGGAGATCGCCGGCTACCGCGAGGGCCTGCGGCGGGGAGCGGAGTTCATCATCAACCACCCGGCGGACGAGCTGGGCCTCATCTTCGAGAAGGCCTACTTCCTCGTCTACACCGATCACGACGGCCTCTTCGCCAACGAGTCCTATGGCAGCAACCCCTTCATCGAAAAAGAGATGCGCGACCGCCTGTCGACCGCCGCCAACGCCTGCTACTTCGCGACCATCGGCCTGGCCGCCCTCGGCCTCCTCTACTGGCTCCGCCGCCGCGACCCCCGCCGGACCTTCTGCCTGATAGTGATCGCTTGCATCCTCGCCGCCCCCCTCGCCTTCTTCGGCGACCCCCGTTTCCACTTCCCCGTCATCCCCCTCCTCTGCATCCTCGCCGCGACCGGCGTTGTGGCGGCCTGGCGGGCGCGAGAGCTTCCCTTGTCGGCTGGAGAGCCGGGCGCGGCCCCAGACTAGGGGCGGGGTGGGATGCGAGATTGGAGGGGCAGACGGGAGTGCCCATGACGCCGCAGACGCCTGAGAGGAAGGACGCCGCCCCGCTGGCGTATCTCCGCCGGAGGCCCTACCTCCTCTGCCTCGCCGCCGTCGCCCTGCTGGCGATGGCCCTGCGGCTCGCCTGGATCGCCTACGCCGACCCCGATCCCTACGACGGCCGCGTCGACGACATGCTGTTCTTCGACTTCGCCGCCCGCTCCCTGGCGGCGGGGGACGGGTTCCGGGGTTTTGCCTTGCAGCAGACCGCCCAGTGGCCCCCCGGCTATCCGCTGCTCCTCGCCGGCTTCTACAAGCTCTTCGGCCACAGCCTCCTCCTGGCGAAGCTCCTGAACGTCCTCGCCGGCGGGGCCGCCTGCGCCCTCATCTACGCCGTCGCCGTCAAGCTGTTCGACCGGCGGGTGGCGTTGCTTGCCGCGCTCGTCCTCGCCCTCTTCCCCGGCTCGATCTACTTCTCCACCCTCCTGATGACGGAGTCCATCTTCACCGCCCTCGTCGCCCTCCTGATCCTGCTCGTCCTCATGTGGGTCCTGGAGCGAAAAGACGTATCACCCCTTCGCGTCTTCCTCCTGGGCGTCCTCTTCGGTGCTGCCGCCCTCTTCCGCGCCGAGGCGCCCGTGCTCCTGCTCGTCGTCCTCGTCGTCTGGAGGCTTGCCCTCCCCTCCTGGCGGGCCTTCCTCCCTCCCGCGGCCTTTCTGATAGCGGGGGCCGTGCTCGCCGTCGCCCCCTGGACCGTCCGTAATGCCATCACCATGCACAGGTTCATCCCCATATCGAACGGCGTCGGCCACACCCTCCTCGCCGGCCAGCAGGACGACCCCTACGACCCCCGCCACGACTTCCCGGAGATGCACCTCCGGATCAAGTATCAGGACCTGCCGTTCCCCGAGCGCGAGACGAAGGTCGAGGATGAGGCCCTGCGGGAGGC
>DAOUEO010000048.1:0-3488 GCA_034430455.1 Dehalococcoidia bacterium
TCGAAGGCGGCGTCGAGGTCGTCCAGCAACTGGTAGCCGAGGGCGTTCCGCTTTTCGGGGCGGTTCATGATGATGTAGCCAACCTTGCCCCTGGTCTCGTATTCGACGGTCTCGAAGTGCTTGCCCATTTCTTCCCCCCTGAAGAGCTAGAGGTTGAATGATCCCACTGATCTGTCTGTAGCACCATCGAGGGAAAGCGTCAACGGCCGGGGCGAGAAGATGAAGGGCCGTGGCGAGTCAGGCGTCGGCGACGGCGAGTTCGCTGAGGTCGGTGACCTCGACGGTCGCGCCGTTCGCCAGCAGGACGCCCGGCTCCTGCAAGCGGTTGACGCGGTTGACGCCGATGACGAGCCCGAAGCCCCCGTCGCGGCCCGCCTCCACGCCCGCTATCGCGTCCTCGACGACGGCGGTGCGCTCGGGCGCCACGCCGAGCCGGCGGGCGGTCTCGAGGAGGGTCGCCGGGTCGGGCTTGCCGGGCAGGCCGAGCTCCTCGGCGACTATGCCGTCGACCCTCGCGTCGAAGAGGTCGCCCACTCCGGCCGCCTCAAGAACGGCGACGACGTTCCTGCTGGCGGAGAAGACGCCCGTCTTCAAGCCCGCCGCCCGCAAGGCGCCGATGAAGTCGAGGGTGGAAGGGTAGGGCTTCACGCCGTGCTCGCGGATGTGCCGCAGGAAGTACTCGTCCTTGCGGTTGCCCAGGCCGCAGACGGTCTCCTTGTCGCGCGGGTCGCTGGGGTCGCCGTAGGGCAGGGAGAGGCCACGGGACTGGAGGAAAGTGAAGACGCCGTCGTAGCGGGGCCGGCCGTCGACGTAATGGCGGTAGTCATCCTCGGTGAAGAGATGGAAGGGCTCGCCGGTGCGGGCCGCGCGGTCCAGCAGGTAGGCGTCGAAGAGCCGCTTCCACGCCGCCTCGTGGACGACGGCGGTCCTGGTAATGACGCCGTCAGTGTCGAAGATCACGGCGTCGAAGTCGCGCCTGGAAATGTTTACACGAAGGCTCACGACAACATCCCTGTTCTCACGCGGTCGACGGCGGCGGCACGGCTGCGAACCCGGCCACGCCCATTATAGCAGGCGCGCGGAAGGCTGGCGTTAGGGGGGCGTCGGCGTGGCGCCCGGCGACGGGAGGTTCATGGCGGCGAGGGCGGCGTCCCTGTCCCCGCGGTCGGCGGCGACGACGATCGTGAGGGCCCTTTTCTCCAGCCCCGCGTAGATGTGCTCGTCTTCGTCATCCCAGGAGAAGATGCCGTACGCCGATGCGGAACGGTCCCAGAGGTCCTGCTGCCCGTTGGCCGCCTTGACGGAATTCAGATACTCGATCAGGAACTCGACAGCGTCGGTTGAAGTGTCCCAGGTCAGGACGATGTGCACCAGCACGCGGTCGGAGTAGTCTTCGCGGGAGTAGCTGGCCATGCGGCCGCCACCCCAGCCGGCAGCGGCGGCGCTGGCGAGCCCCTCATCGCCGAGAAGCGTGAGCAGGTAGTTGTAGACGTCGAACTCGCCGAATACGTCGTCGTCCAGTTGCTCCCAGCGCTTGCCCAGGTCGTCCGACAGGTCGGGGAGCTTCAGGTCCTCGGCTCTCTCGCCCGCGAGGTACTTCTCGGGGTGGAGGATCTGCTCGGTGGTGCTGGGCGGGTTGTCGTAGGCCTTGTTCAACTCGTCCCAGCCGCCCTTCTGCCAGAGACAGAGGGCGAAGTCGATCCCCTGGTCGTAGGGGAAGTCGAAGGAGCGCTCGAGGAAGGGGGGGTAGCTGTCCTCCTCATCGCCGGAGGCAGCCTCTTTCACGCTGTTGACCCAGTCGTTGAAGCCCTCCTCGCCGAGCTTGGCGCCGACGTAGGAGATGGCGCTGATCATGGCATCGCCCTCCATCAGGGCCTCGATGGTGGTGCTGTACTCGGTATTCGCCTGGGCCTTGCCTTCCTTTTCCCCCAGTTTCCCCAGACGCTTGAGATCGAAGGTGTCGTACTGGAAGCAATGTACGTACTCGTGGGCGAGGGTAACCTCGTCGTCGATGTCGAGGGCGGTCTCGCCGTCAGTGACCAGGAGAAGCTTGTCTTCGTCGCTGGAATACAGCCCGATTACTTCGGAGGAGTGCATGCCCACGAACGATTGCAGCAGGTCATCCTGAGGGCCGATGAGGTGCAGGAGGCGCATGACCTTGTTCCACGTTTCGAGCTCCTCGCGGTCCTCGTCGCTGAACTCGGCCTCGTACTCTTCATAGTAGGCGGTGAGCTGTTCGCGGGTCAGGGTGCCCTCGTCGACCTTCTCGCAGGGGTCGAGTCCCCGCACCTCGGCGGCGAGGTCGCGTATCTCGTGGAGCTTGGCGAGCCCCTCGGAGTCGAAGGGCGTGAGGTCGGGCAGGTGAGGGCCGCCACCCCCCTTGCAGGCCAGGGCGAGGAGGAGGACAGCGACGGCCAGGAACGGGAGCAGTCGCTTGGCGAGCATCTCATCCCCCCTATCTGCGGCCGCCGCGCCGCGGTCGCCGCGAGCGCTTATCGCGGCCGACAGACGCGCATTAGCTGCTACTTTCCTATATCATATTGTCGGTCGCGACCGCAAAGACATTAGGAGAGAGCAGAGATCAGGGGAGCCGACACCGCCGCACGTGCTATACTCTGGACACTGGAAGGAGTCTCTAGCAGAGAACCATCGTTGAGCACGCGGGCTGTCTTCGTTCTGGCGGCGCTGGGCTGTATCTGGGGTGCGTCTTTCCTCTTCATAAAGGTCATTGTCGAAGAGACGTCGCCGTTCACCCTCGTGGCCGGCCGTGTCAGTCTGGGGGCGCTGCCCATGCTCTTCATCGTGGCGCTGCGCCGGCCGACAATCGTGGCGCGACGCACCATCATTCCGAAGACCGCAGTCCTGGCCGTCTTCGCCACCACCCTTCCCTTCCTGATGATCTCCTGGGGAGAAGAGCACATCGATAGCGGCATCGCCGCCGTTCTCAACTCCACAGTGCCCCTGTGGACGGCGCTGCTGGGCGCGGCACTCCTCCCCCACGAACGTCTGGGGGGCAGAGCGCTGGCGGGGATAGCGATCGGTTTCAGCGGCGTCCTCGTTCTCACGGGCTCAGACATCACCCATATAACGGACAGCAGCGTGCTGGGGCAGTTGGCCGTAGTGGGAGCGGCGCTCTGCTATGCGACCTCTCTTATCTTCGCGCGGGCGAACCTCGTCGGGGAGGATCCGGTAGTGGTGACAACCCTTCAGCTCATAATCGGAGTGCTGATCATGTGGCCCGTCGCCTTCGCCGCGGCTGGGGGCGCGCCCGACATCGACGTCGGCCTCAAGGCCTGGCTGGCCTGGCTGACGCTCGGCGTGCTGGGGACGGGGTTGGCCTACATCGGCTACTACTGGCTCATCGCCAACGTCGGCGTGCTCGCCTCGGCGGTCACCTACATACCGCCGGTCATCGGGCTGGCGTTGGGCGCGCTGGTGCTAAAGGAGCCCATCGGCGTCAACGTCGTCGCCGGGGCGGCGATCATCAT
>DAOUEO010000049.1:0-4757 GCA_034430455.1 Dehalococcoidia bacterium
GTTCCCGCCGCTGCCGGAGGCGGACCTGGCGCTGGAGAGTCTGGCGGACTTCCCTCTCTCCCTTCTGGAATAGCCCCCCCACACACACACACATCACGCTCCCGCCCACCCACCGGCAGGCGTGTGTACTCACCGCCACCATGCCAGTAGCTTGTCGGATGTGGACGCAACGTCCGTGCGCGCGGAGAGGCGTCGGCGTGGTCGCCGCAACATGAGCGTCCTTCGTCCCACCCGCCCACCCTAGGGAGGTCCAGGAGATCAAGGGGACACCCCTTGAACCCCGGCAAAGGGGCTTCGCCCCTCTGCACTCCCCCTCTCAGCGTTCTACGCTCGACGCCTCCGCCCGCGTGCTGGTAGAATCACCCCCGAAGGAGCCGGCATATGGAGAGGCACTTCACCGTCACGGGCTTCGTCGTCGACGGGGACAGGACGCTGCTCCTCTGGCATCCCCTGCTGAAGATGTGGGTGCCGCCGGGCGGGCACATCGAGGCGGGCGAGGAGCCGGCGGAGGCGCTGCTGCGCGAGATCAGAGAGGAGACGGGGGTCGAGGCCGGCATCCTCTCGGCGGAGGAGACGATGGGCCTCGACTATCCCCGGCAACTGCCGGCGCCATACGCGATCCTGCTGGAGGACAGCCCGGAGACGCCGCCCCACCAGCATATCGACCTCATCTACTTCTGCCGGCCGGCGGGAGAGCCGACGGCCCTGCGGAAAGACGGCCGCTTCCTGACCTGGGTCGATGAGGGCCAATTGGAGCGACGCGAGGCGATCCCTCTGGGGGACGGCGGGCCCGCCGCGCCGGTCCCCGACGACGTCCGTTTGCTGGCTCTGCGGGCGATACGGGCCGGCCGCGATTGGGAAGGATAGGGTTATGTTAAGTCTGCAGCTCATCCGCGAGAAGCCCGACGTCGTGCGCAAGGCGCTGCGGGACCGTCAGGCGGACGGCGGACTGGACGATATCCTCCGCCTGGACGAGCAGCGACGGCAGCTCCTGGTGGAGGTGGAGGCGCTGAAGGCGGAGCGCAACGCGGCGGGCAAGCGGATCGGGGCGACGAAGGATGACGCCGAGCGGCAGCGGCTGATCGACGAGATGCGAAGCGTGTCGGAGAGGATCGACGGCAGCGAGCCCCGCATCAAGGAGGTGGAGGAGCAACTCAACCGCCTCCTGCTGGAGATGCCGAACATCCCCCATCCCGACACGCCCGTCGGCGAGGGTGAGGAGGAGAACGTGGTGGTGCGCTCGGAGGGGGAGCCGCCGGTGTTCGACTTCGAGCCGCGGCCGCACTGGGAGATCGGGGAGCGCCTGGGGATCATCGATTTCGAGCGGGGGGCGAAGCTGTCGGGCTCGCGGTTCTACGTGCTCAAGGGCGCCGGCGCGCGCCTGCAACGCGCTCTCATCGCCTGGATGCTCGACCTTCACACGGAGAAGCAGGGCTACCGCGAGGTCTACCCGCCGTTCGTGGTGAAGGAGGAGTGTCTGTGGGGGTCGGGCCAGTTGCCCAAGTTCCGCGATAACCTGTACCACGACGTGGAGGACGACCTCTGGCTGGTGCCCACCGCCGAGGTGCCGGTAACGAGTCTACACCGCGACGAGATCCTGGAGCCGGGGACGCTGCCCCTGCGCTACGTCGCCTACACGCCCTGCTTCCGCCGCGAGAAGATGAGCGCCGGCCGCGACGTGCGCGGCATCAAGCGCGGCCACCAGTTCGATAAGGTGGAGATGTACAAGTTCTGCCCGCCGGAAAGCTCGGACGAGGAGCTGGAGGCGATGGTCAGGGACGCCGAAGACGTCTGCCGCGGCCTCGGCCTCACGCACCGCGTGAAGCTGCTGTGCACGGGCGACCTGGGCTTCGCCGCCGTGAAGGGCTACGACGTCGAGGTCTGGGCGCCGGGCTGCGGCGAGTGGCTGGAGGTGAGCACCTGCTCCGGTTGCGGCGACTTCCAGGCGCGGCGCACGAACATCCGCTTCCGCCGCGAGAAGGGGGCGAAGGTGGAGTTCGTCCACACCCTGAACGGCTCGGGGCTGGGGCTTCCCCGGACGCTGATCGCCGTGCTGGAGAGCTATCAGCAGCGCGACGGCTCAGTCGTCATCCCCGATGCGCTGCGGCCGTACATGGGTGGGCGGGATAGGATCGGGCCGGTCTAACCGCCATGTCTCATCTGTATGTGTTTGTCGATGAGTCGGGGAACTACGACTTCTCACCGAAGGGCACTAGACATTGGGTTCTAACCAGCCTGATCACGACTGACATAAGCCAGTGTCTAGTACAGCTATACCAGCTAAAGCACCAAATCATCGATCTGGGGACTGACATCGAGAGGTTCCATGCGGCGGAGGACCGCCAGGCGGTGCGCGACCTGGTATTCCCCATTATTGCAGGCCTGCGTGAAGCGCGTGTGGACAGCGTGGTCGTGGAGAAGCGAAAGGCAGCTCCGCCAATCCGCCCCTTGAGGCAGTTCTATCCGATGATGGTGGAGGGCCTCCTGAAGTATCCATTTGACCAAAGGGGGATAGACGTAACGCGCTTCACCAAGGTCTTCATCTTCATGGACAGAGCTTCAGCACGTGCTAGCGAAAGGGAAGCCCTGAAGAAAGCGGTCAAGGAGTATCTTGCAAAGCACCTCAGGGGAGTGCCCTACGTGATTTGCATGCACTCATCAGCATCCCATCATTGCCTGCAGATTGTCGACTACCTGTGCTGGGCGATATTTGTGAAACATGAACGTAGTGAAACACGGCCTCACCAGACGATACGCCACCTCATTCAGAGCGAGTTCCCCATCTTCGAACACGGCCACACCAATTGGTACTAGAAAGCGACCTCCCCGGCTAGCCAAAGGCAGTGCCCCATGGGCACGTTCGCCGGGGAGGAACCTTTTTCAGATTTTCGAACTAGAACATCGATGCGGTTCAGCTTATATATCTACTGTACACATGTTCGGCAAGAAGTCAAGCTTCTTACGTCAATTAACGGCCTTTTTCTGGCCAAGCAGGAACAAGGGCCGCCAATCAAGGGCAAGGCCATTGCGAGAAAGATCTCGCCGTCGCTGCTGTCTGCTGATGCGTGTCGCCCGGCCCTAGGGCCCGATGCGCGAGATGAAGTTCTCGACGTCGATGGCGGGGAGGGTCATCAGTTGCAGGGTGCCCCGCGACCCAAGCTCCACGCCGATCCTGGCAATAGCCTCGTTGTTGGGTGCCTCGACGATGTTCACGAAGTCGTAGGGGCCGAGGACGGCGTACTGCGCCACCAGCTTGCCCCCCATCCCCGCGATCTCCTTGTTGACCTCCCTGATGCGCTCGGGGCGGCTCCTGATCGTCTTGCGGCCCTCGTCGGTGAGGTTGGTAAGCAGCACGTAGGTTGCCATGGGGTTCCTTCCTTTCCTTCTGTCAATCCGCTCAGGTTCCCCGATCATACAACAGCCGATTCTTACGTCAATAGGGCGCGACTCTCCGCCTCGACCGAGCAGGAGCGGTCCCTGATTCCGCGCCGAGGATGCTAGAATAGGGACGGAGGCAGCGGACGCTCGCGACATCGCGCGCGCCGCCCACTGAGTTAAGATGCGCATTCTAGCGGTAGACACGGGCACCGGCACGCAGGACATCCTGCTGCTCGACACGACGGAACTCGTGGAGAACAGCGTCAAGATGGTGGCGCCCAGCCCGACGCTGAGAGTCGCCGGGCGGATGCGGCGGGCCACGCGGCAACGGCGACCGCTGCTCCTGACCGGCGTGACGATGGGGGGCGGCCCTTGCCGCTGGGCGCTGGAGCGCCATCTCGAGGCCGGACTCGCCGCCTTCGCCACGCCCGACGCCGCCCGCACGTTCGACGACGACCTGGACGCGGTGCAGAGCATGGGCGTGCGACTGGTGAGCGAGGACGAGGCCACCCGTATGAGCGAGGTGGAGCGGGTCGAGATGCGAGACCTCGACCTGGAGGCGATCCGCGCCGCTCTGGCATGGTTAGGGGCGGAGACGCAGATCGACGGCCTGGCCCTGGCCTGTCTCGATCACGGCGCCGCGCCGCCGGGCTACTCCGACCGTCTCTTCCGCTTCGAGCACCTCCGGCGCGTGGTGGAGCGGGAGAACGACCTGCTCGCCTTCGCCTTCCGGCCGGAGGAGCTGCCCGATTATCTGACGCGCGCCCGCGCCCTCCTCGGGTCCGGCGACGGGGACACGCCGGCCGTCTTCCTGGACAGCGCGCCGGCGGCAGCCCTGGGCGCCCTCCAGGACCCCATCGCGGCGGGGGCGCAGGAGCAGTTGGTGTTGAACCTCGGCAACTCGCACACCCTCGCGTTCCACCTGCGCGGCACCTACATCTACAGCCTGTTCGAGCATCACACGGGGCTCCTCGACCGGGAGAAGCTGGACTCCCTGAGCGAGCGGCTGGTGGCGGGGACGCTTCCGCACGAGGAGGTCTTCGCCGAGAACGGCCACGGGGTCTACTACGCCGCGCCGCCGGACAGTCGCGACCCCTTCGTCGCGGCGACGGGGCCGCGGCGGGCCAAGCTGCGGGGGAGCCGTCTGAGGCCACACTTCGCGGTGCCCCACGGCGACATGATGCTCAGCGGCTGCTTCGGGCTGGCGCGGGCGTTCGCGGCGAAGTATCCGGAGCACGGAGAGGAGATCGAGCGGGCGCTGGCGGGCGAGGCGGGTGAAAGCTGAAAGAGCGCTGATAAGGACGAAGCGCATCTACGAGGCCCCCTCGCCGGACGACGGCCACCGTCTGCTCGTGATGCGCATGTGGCCGCGGGGCATC
>DAOUEO010000050.1:0-33881 GCA_034430455.1 Dehalococcoidia bacterium
TCAGCAGATAGCCGAAGTGGGCGATCGACGAGTAGGCAAGGATGCGCTTGACGTTGTTCTGGAGCAGCGCCAGCAGGTTCCCCGCCAGCATGGAGGCGATGGCGACGGCGGAGAAGATCCAGAACAGGGCGTCGTCGGCGTGGAAGTCGATCTGGGTGAAGAAGCGCAGGAGGAGGGCGAACATCCCGGCCTTCGATACGGTCGCCACGAGGGCGGAGACCGGCGCCGGCGCCCCCTGGTAGACGTCCGCCGCCCACATGTGGAACGGCACCACCGCCAGCTTGTAGCCCACGCCGACCACCATCATGGCGAGGCCGGCGATGAAGAAGACCTGCTCGGAATCGCCCAGGCCGCCGCGCCTCGACGCGATCTCCCCGAACTCCATCGACCCGATCTCGGCATACACGAGCGCCATGCCGAACAGCAGGAAGGCGGTGGAAACGGCGGCGAGGACCAGGTACTTGACCGCCGCCTCGATACATACCTCTCTTGTGCGCCGGTAGCCGACGAGGGCGTAGAGGGAGATACTGAGTATCTCCAGCCCCAGGAAGAACGAGGCGAAGTGGCTGCTCGCCACGAGCACCGACGAGCCGAGCGTCGCCAGGAGCAGCAGGATCCAGAACTCCTCTCGCTCTCCCGTGCCCGTCCGCATGTACTCGTAGGAGAGCAAGGCGATCACGGCAGCGGTCGCGAACAGCAGCCCCATGTAGAAGAGGGCGTAGTCATCGAAGACGAACAGCTCGGTCGACTGGCGGGCGCTCTGTGTCGCCGAGACGGGCAGCATCGCGAAGGCCAGCACCAGCCCCAGGAGGGTGAGACCGGCGCAGACCTGGTACTGACGCCGGAAGGCGATGGCGAGCATGACCGCCACCGGCGCCGCCGCCAGCACAATCAGGGGCAGAATCACGACCAGCTCGGAACGGGTCATCTGGTATCTCCGCTATGCGACGGCGGCTGCGCGCGCGACGACGTGTCCACCACCGGCGAGCTCTCTGAGGGCAGTTGGCTCTGTGAGCTGCTGACGCTCTGCTGCAAGTTGTGGATGGAGTCCTTGGCGGTGCTCAGAACGGTCTTCGGGTAGACGCCGAGCCAGACGATGACCCCGGCCATCGTCAGCAGGATCGCCGCCTCCCGCGGGGTGATGTCGGGCAGCTTCCACTGGCGGGTGTTCGGGCCCTGGAAGACGACCTGGACCATCCAGAGCGAGTAGACAGCCGAGAAGACCAGCCCCAACGTAGCCATGACGGCCAGCGGGAGGTTCGACTGGTAGGCGCCAAGGACGACGAGGAACTCGCCCACGAAGTTGCCCAGCCCGGGTAGGCCGAGCGACGCTATGGCGAAGAAGAGGGCGATGCCGCTCATCTTGGGGATCGTCGCCCACAGGCCCTCCATCTGGGATATCTCCCGCGTATGGATCCTCTGCTGCAGGTCGCCAACGATGATGAAGAGGGCGCCCGTGCTCATGGCGTGCGCCAGCATGATCATGACGGCGCCCTGCAGCGCGAGCTCATTCCAGGCGAAGATGCCCAGCAGGACGAAGCCCATATGGCTGACGCTGGTATAGGCCACCAGCCGCTTGATGTCGGTCTGGGAGAAGGCGAGCACCGCTCCGTAGAGGATGCTGACGACCGCTATCGCCATGACGATGGTCTGGAAGTCGAGCGCCGCATCGGGGAAGAGGGGCACGAGGAAGCGTATCATTCCGTAGGCGCCGGCCTTCAGGACGAGCCCCGCCAGGATGACGCTGCCCGCCGTGGGCGCCTGAGTATGGGCGTCGGGGAGCCAGGTGTGCAGCGGCACCGCCGGCAGCTTGATGGCGAAGGCGGCCAGGAACCCCAGCATCAGCCAGCGCGCCGTCCACTCCGCCATCGGCGTGCCGAGGAGCTGCGAGTAGTCGAAGGTGTAGACCCCCGTCGCCCGGCCGTGGACGAAGTAGAGGCCCAGGATGCTCACGAGCATCAGGACGCCGCCGGCCTGGGTGAAGAGGAAGAACTTGAACGATGCGTAGATTCGGTTCTCATACCCCCAGATACCGATCAGGAAGTAGAGGGGAATGAGCATCATCTCCCAGAAGAAGTAGAACAGGAAGAGGTCGATCGCCGTGAAGACGCCCATTATCGCCGCCACGATCCACAGCAGGTTGAAGTGGAAGAAGCCGACCCGTTCCTTGACGGAGCTCCAGGACGCCGCAACGGAGATGATGCCGATGAAGTTGGTGAGGACGAGGAAGAGAAGGCTCAGCCCGTCCATCGCCAGGTGGTAGTGGATGCCCAGCTGCGAGATCCAGGTCCGGTCGGTCTCGATGAGCCAGTCTCCCCGCTCCGCGGAGCTGCCCGGGCCGAAGTACTTGATCCAGAGCGCTATGAGGATGATCTGGGTGATGGAAAGGGCGATGAGCGAGATCCAGCGCGGCCACGACTGGCTCCAGCGGCTGGATATCCAGGCTAGAAGGCCTCCCCCGAAGATGGCGATGATAATGCAGGTCAGTATCATATGAGCACCACGATTGCCACCGCTACTATGCCCCCGAAGGCGACGCCCGCCGCGTACCAGCGCAGCCTGCCGGTCTGCGTGTCGCTGAGGACCCCGTTGGCGATGCGCGCCGTCCAGGCGATGAACACGTAGATCTGGTCGAAGAGGTCGCTGCGGTTGGCGCGCGCCACCCAGACAAAGGGCCGGACAAGCAGTCTATCGTACAGCCAGTCGAAGCCCCAACCGACGAACCAGAACTGGTGCAGCGCCTTCCCCAGGGGCGTCCGGACGAGGCTGCCCACCACCTGCGGCGACCGCATGAAGAGCAGGTACGCCAGCGCGACCCCGCCGAGGGAGACGAACGCCGCCGCGATCTGCAGGTTGGCGACGGTGCTCTTCGCCAGCTCTTCCGTCTCGGGGAGCGAGGTGTGCAGGAAGTCAGAGAACCAGAGGCGATGGCCCAGGGTCTCCGGCAGGTCGACGAAGCCGCCCACTATGGAGAGGAAGGCGAGCACGACCAGCGGCAACCAGATGCGTATCCCCACCTTGTAGTGGAACGGCGTCCGTACCTCGCCGAAGAAGGTAAGGAAGATCATCCGGAAGGTGTAGAGCGAGGTGAGCACGGCGCCGAACAGACCCGCCGCCCACAGCCAGCGCCCCCCGGCGTCCGACGCCCAGGCTCCGGCGAGGATTGCGTCCTTGCTGTAGAAGCCGGCCGTCACCAGCGGCAGCGCGGCCAGCGAGATCGAGCCGGCAAGGAACGTCCAGAATACGACCGGCGTCTGCTTGCGCAGCCCGCCCATCTTGAACATGTCCTGCTCGTGGTGCAGCCCCAGGATGATGGTGCCGGCCCCCATGAAGAGGAGCGCCTTGAAGAAGGCGTGCGTCATGAAGTGGAAGATCCCCGCCGACCACGCCCCCACACCGACGGCGAGGAACATGTATCCGATCTGGCTGATCGTCGAGTAGGCGAGGCAGCGCTTGATGTCGCGCTGGGTGAGGGCGGTGAATCCCGCCAACACCAGCGTCCCGGCGCCGACCGCCGCCACCGTCGTGTGGATCACCGGCGCCATCTCGAACAGCACGTGGGTGCGGGCGATGAGGTAGACGCCGGCGGTTACCATCGTCGCGGCGTGGATGAGGGCGCTGGTCGGCGTCGGGCCGGCCATGGCGTCGGGTAGCCACACCTGGAGGGGCAACTGCGCCGACTTCCCCAGCGCTCCGCCCATGATCAGGGCGGCAGCCACGACGGCGATACGGGACCCCTCGATCCAGTGCTCCGGCGCCCGCTCCATCAGGGGCTGGATCTGGAGCGTGTCCAGATGGGTGAAGAGGAGCAGCAGCCCGACCAGCATCGCCGTGTCGCCCACGCGGGTGACGATGAACGCTTTCCGCGCCGACCGCCCGTTGGCCGGGTCTTTGTACCAGAAGCCGATCAGGAGGTAGCTGCAGATGCCGACGCCCTCCCAGCCCAGGTAGAGGAGCACGAGGTTGTCGGCGAGGACGAGCGTCAGCATGGAGGCGACGAAGAGGTTCATGTAGGCGAAGAAGCGGGCGTAGCCCTCGTCTCCCAGCATGTAGTCGGCGGAGTAGAGATGGATGAGGAAGCTGACGACGGCGACGACCATGATCATGATCACGGAGAGGGAGTCGAGGTAGAAGGCGATCTCGGGCTTGAAGCTGCCGACGTCTATCCAGGTCCAGACTGTCTGGGTGAAGGCATCGCCCTCGGGCGCCGAGGCGATGAAGCTGAACCCGATGAGCACGGCGACCAGCGCCGCGAGGCCGACGGAGCCCGCGCCGACGGTCGCCACGAGGCCGCGGTTCATCCGGTTGCCGAGCGCTACCAGAACCGCGAATCCGGCAAGGGGCAGGAGCGGGACTAGGAAGAGTAGGTCCAGCAAATCAGCCTCTCATCTTGCTAGCGGCGTCGACGTCGAGCGTCTTGAAATGACGGTAGAGCTGGAGGGCGAGCGCCAGACCCACCGAGACCTCCGCCGCGGCCATGGTCAGGATGAACAGGAAGATGATCTGGCCGTCAGCCTGTCCCCAGCGGTAGCCGGCGACAACGAAGGCGAGGCCGGCGGCGTTCAACATCACCTCCAGGGAGACGAGGATGAAGATGATGTTGCGCCGCGCCAGGACGCCGATCAGCCCCAGGGAGAACAGGACTCCCGCCAGGAGCAGTCCCTGTTCCATCGAGATCGATGCCATCAATATCTCCTATTCGGCGAGCTCGTCCCGCCGCTCCTCCATCTCGTCGCGCCGGTAGCGCCGGCCGAGATGGTACGCTCCGATCAGGCCCGCCAGCAGCACCATGGAGGCCAGCTCCACGCCCAGCAGGTAGGGGCCGAACAGGGCGGATCCCAGCTCACGGGGCTGGATCGCTTCCACCCCGGAGAGCGTACTTGTATTGCGAGCCAGGAGGTATATGACCTCCCCCATAAGCACGGTGGTGAGGAGCGCCGGCCCGATCAGCGTCGTGGGACGGAGCCAGCGCTTCTCCTGCTCGACGGACTCGCGCCCCAGGTTGAGAATCATGACGACGAATACGAAGAGGACTATGATCGTGCCGGCGTAGATGATCACTTCCAGCGCCGCGACGACGGGGGCGCCGAGGGTAAAGAAGACGAGGGCAATCGCCAGGAAGGAGACGATCAGGTAGAGCAGGGAGTGAATAGCGTTCACCCCTGTGATCGCGACCAGGGTGGATACTACCGCCACCACGGATGAGACGTAGAAGACTTCGTTCATGGCAACTTCCGGCGGAGACTCACGGCATCAGATCCCGCAGGTCCAGCGGCGTCTCTTCGTTCTCCGCCTCTCCTTTGTCCTTGCCGCCGACGGCCAGGCCGGCGACGCGGTAGAAATCGTAGTCCGGGTACTTGCCGGGCCCGTCGATCAGCAGGTCCTCCTTCTCGTAGACCAGGTTCTCACGCCTGTACTCGCCCATCTCGAAATCGGGGGTGAGCTGGATGGCGTAGGTCGGGCAGGCCTCCTCGCAGAAGCCGCAGAAGATGCAGCGCGAGAAGTTGATGCGAAAGAACTCGGGGTAGCGCCGTCCTGTCTCGTCCTCGGTCGCCTGAAGGGCGATGCAGTCGGTGGGACAGGCGACCGCGCACAGATAGCAGGCCACGCAGCGCTCCTGACCGTTGACGCTGGAGAGGATGATCCGCCCGCGCCACCGGGGAGCCAGATACGGCTTCTGCTCCGGGTACTGGACGGTCACCCGCCGCTGGAACGCGTGCCGGAAGACCAACCATAAGCCTTTCGCCAAGCTCAGCATGACACGTCCACCTCAGTCTACCGCAAGCACTACGGCGCCCGTTACGACAAGGTTCAGCAGCGCCAGCGGCAACATGACTTTCCAGCCGAAGGACATCAGCTGGTCATAGCGCAGGCGCGGCCAGGCGGCGCGGAGCAGGATGAAGAAGGCGACGAAGACGAAACTCTTCAGCGCCAGCCAGACGATCGGCGGCAGGATCGGCCCCCGCCAGCCGCCGAAGAATAGGGTCACGATCATCACCGACATGAGGGCGATGCCCAGGTACTCGCCGACGAAGAACATGCCGAACTTGATGCCCGAGTACTCGGAGTGGAACCCGGCCACGATCTCGGCGTCGGCCTCGGGGAGGTCGAAGGGCACGCGGCGCGTCTCGGCGACGGCGGCGACGAGGAAGACGAAGAGCCCCAGGACCTGCGGCACGCAGTACCACATCGACTTCTGGCCGTCCACTATCTCCCGCAGGTCGAAGGAGCGGGCCAGCATGACGACGCCCATGAGGGCGAGGCCCATGAAGACCTCGTAGCTCAGCATCTGCGCCGCCGCGCGCAGCCCCCCCAGCAGAGAGTACTTGTTGTTCGACGCCCAGCCGCCGAGGACGACGCTGTAGACGCCCATCGACGACATGCCGAGGAAGAAGAGCAGCCCTACGTTCAGGCCCACCACCCCGATGTCGGGGGCAAAGGGAACGACGGTGAAGGACATGAGGACGGCAAGCATGATAAACGCCGGCGCGATGACAAACACCGCCTTGTCGGCGAAGGGGGGTATCCAGTCCTCTTTCCAGAAGATCTTGATCATGTCGGCGGCCGACTGAAGCAAGCCGAAGGGCCCCACGCGGTTCGGTCCGTAGCGGTCCTGCCACAGCCCCAGCAGCCGGCGCTCCACCCACATCAGCATCGCGCTGATCAGCAGCATGCCCATCGCCACTCCTACGACGGTCACCAGCGGACGGATCAGATCGCTCATGGCCGCTTGCCTTTCGCTTCGCCTCGCGACGGGCTCTTCAACTCAGCCCAGACGGGCAGGGCCACCCACTCCAGGCCGGGCAGGCCCGCGGGCAGCGCCGCCAGGCCGGCAGGAAGCGACGCGACGATCTTGACGGGGAGGCGTCGCGTCCACTCGCCCACTACGATATCGATCTGCCCTTCCTTATCTATATCTATCCCCAGGCTCTCCGCGTCGGCCGGGTTCAGTCCCAGATATGGCTGCGGCGCCAGCTGCGCGACGCCGGGGGCGAGGACGCTCAGCTCCTCGGAGCCGAAGATGTGATGGGCGGGCACGACAAGCGAGAGGCCGGCGCGCGCCTGGAAGGCGGCGGGCACGTCCGCGAAGTACTGCGCCTTTGCGCCCGCCGACGGCTCGATGAGGCGCCGGCCGGGGTCGCCGCCCCGCAGCGGACCGCCGACCTCGCTCTGGAACTTGTTGAGGGCCTGGATCGAGTTCCAGCCCGGCGCCCAGAAGCGGGGGATGAGGGCCGACGGCGGCTGCCCCTGATATCCCTCCATCGAGAAGGAGAGGGGCGAGTCCACGTCTTCGGGAGGCTTCGGCTCATGCACGCTGACATCCGCCGTCATGGAGGTGCGGCCGCTGAACCTGCCCGGCTGGCGCGCGACCGGCTGGCCGAAGATCCGGAAGTCCGCCGACGGCGCGATATCGGCTACGGGCGCGAAGACGGGCGTCGCCGCGGCCAGCGCCGCGACGGCGTCGTCAAACGTGCGCCACTCCTCCAGGCCCGGCCGTCCGGCGGCGACGGCGAGGTCGCGCAGCCAGCGCCAGCTCTCCTGAGAGTCGTCGCCCGGAGGGAGCACTTTGTAATAACGCTGCGCCCGGCCCTCGCTGCTCACGAGCGTGCCGTCCGCGTCGGCGAAGGTGGCGGCGGGCAGGAGAACGTCGGCCTTCTCGGCGGTCGCGTTGGTAGTATGATCGATGACGATAACGTGCCCGGCGTTCTTTAGTAATGCGTCCACCGAGTCGGCGGCGGCGCGGCGGTAGAGGTCGTTCTCCAGGATGATCACCGTGTTCGCCTTCCCCGACTTCAGCGCTTTCGGCGCCGACTCGAGGTCGCCGCCGCCCATGAGGGCAAGGCCGAGGCTGTTGCACTCCGGCAAGGCGAAGGAGAGCTCCGCCGGCCGTCCCTTGCGGCGCAATGCCCAGGCGACGTTCGCGGCCGCCTGCAGGAGGGCCTCGCTGCCGGCGCCCGTCCCGGAGACGACGAGCGGCCTCTCGGCTTCCATGAGCGCCGCCGCGATCTCTTCCGCCAGAGCGCCGACGCCGTCCGGCAGGCGGTCGACCGCCGGCGCTTTCGGGTCCAGGAGGCGCGCGACGGCGAAGCCCAGGCGGGCGAGAGCGTCGGGCGCGGCGCGGTACGTCTTGGTTGCGATCTCATCCAGCTTGGTGCCGTAGGGAGCGGCGATGAAGAGCGGCCCTTTATCCTCGTGGATAGCGCGACGGACGCCCGCGTCATCCCACTCGCACAACTGGAGCTTGGGGACGATCTTCATGGGCTTCCGGCGCACCGACTGCCGCAGCGCCAGCGCCACCATCGGCGCCGTCTGGGTCACGTCTTCTCCAAGCACGAGGACGGCGTCGCACAGGCCGATCTCGGAGAGGGAGGGCGACCGCGCCGGCCCCTTCTGGAGGATCTCCAGCGCCGTGAGGGTCAACCGGTGGTCGCCGGCACTCACACCGGCGTAAAAGTTGCCGTCGCCGACCAGGGTTCGCAGGGCGAGGTTCGCCTCCAGAGACGCGCGCGGCGACCCGATGCCGACGGCCTTCCCGCCGCCGGATAGGAAGGAGGCCGCCAGCGCCAGCGCGTCATCTCTCTGCGCAGGCGCCGCCGCGGCGTCGGGCTTCGGGCGGGCAAGCACCCGGCGGACGCGCCGCGGGCCGTCGACGAACTCGTAGCCGTAGCGGCCGCGGTCGCAGAGGAAGTAGCCGTTCACCTCGCCGTTGTAGCGATTGCGGATCCGCCGCAGCGTTCCCTGGCGCTCGCCGGGGATGATGTTGCAGCCGACGGCGCAGTGCACGCAGACGGAGGGCGCGGTCCGCAGGTTCCACGCGCGCGTGTAGTGCTCTCTCTGCCTCTTGTCGGTGAAGACGCCGGTGGGGCATATCTCCACGAGGTTGCCGCTGAACTCGCTCTCCAGGACACCGTCTTTCTGACGGCCAAAGAAGACGTGGTTCCTCAGACCGAAGGCCTCGAAGTCGCGCCCGCCGGCGTAGTCGCGGTAGAAACGCAGGCAACGGTAGCACTGGATGCAGCGGTTCATCTCGTGGTTTACCAGCGGCCCCAGCTCCTGGTTGCGGAAGGTGCGCTTCTTGCCGATGAAGCGGCGGTAGGCGTGCCCCATCAGCACTGTCATGTCCTGAAGGTGGCATTCGCCGCCCTCGTCGCAGACGGGGCAGTCATGGGGGTGGCTCGCCATCATCAACTCGATGACGCTGCGACGGAACTCCTGCGCCTCGTCATCCTCGATGGAGATGCGCGTGCCCTCCAGGGCCGGCGTCATGCAGGCCATGACGATCTTGCCCCGCGTGTCGCCCTCATCCCTGAACTGCTTGACGGCGCACTGCCGGCAGGCCCCCACCGAGCCCATGGCCGGGTGCCAGCAGAAGTAGGGCAGGTCGAACCCCAGGGACAGCGCCGCGTGGAGCAGGTTCTGGCCCTCTTCGACCTCGTAGGCACGGCCATCAATGTAGATCTTCGCCACGGCTATCTCCACCGACACCGCTTGTCGCGGATGTGGGTCTCGAAATCGTCCCGGAAGTACTTGAGGCCGCTCTGAAGCGGCTCCGCGGCGCCGGGCGCCAGCGCGCAGAAGGTGTTGCCGGGCCCGCAGAGCCTGACGATCATCTCCAGGATATCGAGGTCTTCCGGCCTTCCCTCCCCCTCCTCGATACGGCCGAGGATCTCCTCGGCCCAGTGCAGCCCCGACCAGCAGGGGGTGCACCAACCGCACGACTCCTGGGCGAAGAAGTGCACGAGGTTGTGCAGCATCGCCACGGGGCAGGTCTTGTCGTCGAGGATGATCATCGTGCCGGTGCCCATGCGGCTGCCGCACGTCTGCGGCGCCTGGAAGTCCATCTTTGTATCCAGGTGCTCCTCGATGAGGAAGTCCGTGGAGGCGCCGCCCGGCAGGAGGCCACGGAACTTGTAGCCGTCCGCCATACCGCCGGCGTGCTCCTCGAGGAGCTCCCGCGCCGTCGTGCCCAGGGGCAGCTCCCAGAGGCCCGGCTTCTTGACGCGGCCGCTGGCGCCGTAGATCTTCGTTCCGCCGTCCCCCTCGGTGAGGCTGAGGGACTGGAACCACTCGGCGCCGTTGCGCACGATGTGGGGCACGCAGCACAGGGTCTCGACGTTGTTCACGGTCGTCGACCGGCCCCACAGGCCGACGGCGGCAGGGAACGGAGGCTTGGCACGGGGGTTGGCCCGTCTCCCTTCGAGGGAGTTCAGCAGCGCCGTCTCCTCGCCGCAGACGTAGCGCCCGGCGCTGGTATGCAGGTGCAGGTCGAGGCTGTAACCGGACCCCAGGATGTCCTTGCCGAGATAGCCCTTGTCGTAGGCTTCGGCGATCGCCTTTCTCAGCGCCGCCGCCGCAAGCTTGTATTCCCAGCGAAGAAAGATGTAGGCGACGTCGGCCCCGATGGCATAGGAGGCGACGGCCATGCCCTCGACCAACTGGTGCGGGTCGCTCTCCATGAGGAGCCGGTCCTTGAACGTGCCGGGCTCCATCTCGTCGGCGTTGGCGGCCAGGTACTTGGGGTGGGGCGCGTCTTCGCCGATGGGGACGAAGCTCCACTTCAGGCCGGCCGAGAAGCCGGCGCCGCCCCGCCCTTTCAAATTCGATGCCTTGACCAGCGCCGTCACCTGGGCGGGCGCCATCTCCCGCAGCGCTTTCCGGAGCGCGTCATAGCCGCCCGTCGCCTCGTACTCCTGGAGGCTGCGGGGACCTTCGCCGGGCCGGATGTGCTGGGTGAGAGGTCTCTCTGGTGGCATCCCGCTCCCCTACTCGTATCCCGCGAGGATCTGATCGATCCTCTCCGGAGTCAGATCAAGGTGGAGGTCGTCGTCGATCATCATGACGGGGGCGTGGTCGCAGGCGCCCAGGCAGACGGAGGGCAGGAGGGTGAAACGGCCGTCGGGGGTCGTCCCGCCCAGGTCGATGCCCAGGCGCGACTTCAGGTGGTCGCGCAGGTTGTCGTAGCCCATGATCCAGCAGCTCACGCTGTCGCAGATAAGGATGACGTGCCTCCCTACCGGTTTGCGGAAGATCAGGTTGTAGAAGGTGGCGACGCCGTCCAGCTCGTCGGGCGTCATCTCCAGCAGCTCCGCCACCTCGTCGAGCGCCTCGTCGGAGACCCAGCCGCGGTGTTGCTGGACGACCTTGAGCGCCTCGATGCAGGCGGCCCGCTTCTGGGGGTAGATCGCCACTTCAGCCTCGATCTCGTGTCGTTCTTCGTCGCTCAGCACCAGTCGTCCCTTATCCTCAGCGGTCCACGTCCGACAGCACGTAGTCGATGCTGCCCAGGATCGCCATTATGTCGGACACAAGAAAGCCGCGGCTCATCAGCGGCAGCATCTGCAGGTGGGGGAAGGTCGGCGTGCGGATGCGCACGCGGTAGGGCATGGTGTTCCCGTCGCTTATCAGGTAGTAGGTATTGTTCCCCTTCGTGGCTTCGATGCCGACCGCCGCCTCGCCGGGCGGGATGACCGGCCCCCAGCTCACGTTCAGGAAGTGGGTGATCAGCGTCTCGATGTCGTGCATCGTGCGTTCCTTGAGCGGCGGCGTCGCCAGGGGCTGCTGCGCTTTGTAGGGGCCCGCCGGCATGTTCTTGACGCACTGCTCGATGATCCGCAGGCTCTGCCGTATCTCCTCGACGCGGACAGCCGCCCGGTCGTAGCAGTCGCCGTGCTCGGCCGTGGGGACGTCGAAGTCAAACTGCTCGTAGCCCGAGTAGGGCCGCGCCTTCCGGAAGTCCCACTCGAAGCCGCAGGCGCGCAGGCCGGGCCCGGTGACCCCCCAGTCGATCGCCTCGTCCAGCGTGTAGGCGCCGATACCCTGCGTCCGCGCCTTGAAGATGCGGTTCGCCATGACCAGCTTGTCATACTCCACCAGGCGGGCGGGCATGTAGGCCAGGAAGTCGGAGAACATGCCGTCCCAGCCCTGCGGCAGGTCCTGGGCGACGCCGCCGATGCGGAACCAGGCGGGGTGCATGCGGCCGCCGCAGATCGCTTCGATGATGGCGAGGGCGCGCTCGCGGTCGCTGAACATGTAGAAGACGGGCGAGAGGGCGCCAACGTCGCCGGCGAAGGTGCCGTACCACACGAGGTGGCTGATGACCCGAAAGAGCTCCACCAGCATGACGCGGATGACCTTCGCCCTGTCCGGCACTTCGATGCCCGCCAGCTTCTCGACCGCCAGCACGTAGGGCAGGTTGTTCATCACGCCGCCGAGGTAGTCGACGCGGTCGGTGTAGGGTATGTAGCTGTGCCACGACTGGCGCTCGCCCATCTTCTCGGCGCCGCGATGGTGGTAGCCGATGTCGGGCACGGCGTCCAGGATCTGCTCGCCGTCCAGTTGGAGGACGACGCGGAGCACGCCGTGCGTGCCCGGGTGCTGCGGCCCGAGGTTGAGGAACATGAAGTCGACGTCTTCGCTCTGGCGCTTCATCCCCCAGTCCTCGGGGCGGAACTGCAGCGCCGCCTGCTCGGCGTCCTGTTTCTCATCGGGCAGTTGGAACGGCCCCATCTCCGTCGCGCGCGCCGGGTGGTCCTTGCGGAGGGGATGCCCGATCCAGGTGGGGGGCATCAGTATCCGTACCAGGTGGGGATGGCCGTCGAAGACGATGCCGAACATGTCCCAGACTTCGCGCTCGTACCAGTTCGCGTTCGGCCAGATGTCGACGGCGCTCGGGAGCGAGGGCTGTTCGCCCGTGAGCGCCACTTTGATCCGGGCGTCCTCATTGCGGTCGTACGAGAGGAGGTGGTAGACAACGGTGTAGTCGCCTGCCGGCTGGCCGTTCCGGTGGACGCGGAGGCGCTCGTCGATCGCCGTCAGGTCGTAGAGGGCGCGGTAGGGCCGTTCGGCGTCCGACTTGAGGTAGCGCAGGACGGCGCGCAGGTCGTCCTTGGGCACCCACACTGTGGGGATGCCGTCGCGGGTGGGCTGAAACGAGAGGGCCGCCTGCGGGAACCGCTCCTTCAGTTCCCGGAGGATGGCGGGGTCATCGTTCATCCCTGTTTGCGGGTTTTGAGCCATAGCAGCCAGTTGAGTCACAACTAGATTTCGTCCGGGGGACGAAGGGAAACCAGCTTCTGTCTTTCCGGTCGTTTCAGGTCACGCAGCGAGGGCACCGGCGGCCGCGAGACGCGCTGCTCGCCCACTACCCAGGAGAGCGGCCGTTTCTCGTTGCCCACCACATTCCGGAGCAGCAGCAGCCCCTCCAGGAAGGCCTCGGGGCGGGGCGGACAACCAGGCACGTAGACGTCCACGGGGAGGAACTTGTCGACCCCCTGGACGACGCTGTAGATGTCGTACATGCCGCCGGAGTTGGCGCATGATCCCATCGATATGACCCATCGCGGCTCCATCATCTGCTCATAGAGGCGCTTGATAACCGGCGCCATCTTCATGAACACGGTGCCGGCGATGACCATCACGTCGGCCTCGCGCGGGGTGCCCCGGATGACTTCGGCGCCGAAGCGGGAGATATCGTACTTGCTGGTGATGCTGGTGGCCATCTCGACGTAGCAGCAGGAAAGGCCGAAGTTGAACGGCCAGAGGGAGTTCTTGCGTCCCCAGGCGACGAGGTCCTGCAGCCGGGAGAGGAGAAGGATGCGCCCCAGCGCCGTCTCCGTCGCCTCCTGCTGCCGGTCGGGCGACACGGGCACGATATCCGGTGAGTCTAGTTCGCTATCTCTCATCGATCCTGTCGATCCTGTCTCCCCGCTTGACCGGCCCCCAGTCCAGGGCGCCCAGGCGAAGCAGGTACACCAGGGCAGCCAGCAGGATGCCGATGAAGACGAGTATGTCGACGTAGCCGGTCCAGCCGGCCTCGTGGAGGGCGACTGCCCAGACGAAGATGAAGACCGCTTCCAGGTCGAAGATGACGAAGATCATGGCTATGAGGTAGAACTTGACGTCGAAGCGGATCCGCGCCGTGCCCGTCGCCAGGATGCCCGACTCATAGGGCTCGCCGGTGGCCCGTTCGGAGTGTAGCTCCCCGATGAAGAAGGAGATGACCAGCATCCCCACCACTACCGCGATCGACACTCCCAGGTAGACGAGGAAGGGCCAGAGATCACTATCCACCGTTTGTACTCCGATTCCGCGGGCGGCTCTCACAAGGAAGGAGAGCAGAGCCTCCCGTCAGCGTGGGGAACCTGCGGACGCCCCCCGGGCGCTGAGACCCGGTGCATTCCCGCCAAGGAGATGATCAGGTTGTCCGACTCTCTCCTGGGGTTTGTACATTGTATCACAATGCCTTGGCCTCTTATACCATGAACCTCATTTATTGCGCAATACGGACAGGGGAACAGCAGGGCCGTCTTGCCAGCGTTCTTCCTGCACGGTCCGCCCTCGCCTCATGCCGGCTTTCCGCCCTGCAGCAGAGCGAGCTGAGTCTCCAGGAGGGCAATCTGTTGCTTCTGGATCGCCAGCAGCTCCTCCCACTGTCCCTCCCGCAGCCCGTCGAGCTTCTTGTTTAGCTCTTGTATCTCCATCTCCGCCTTCAGGTTGACCTCGTAGTCGTTCTCGGCGCGGACGCGGTCGCGGTCTTCCTGCCGGTTCTGGCTCATCATGATTACGGGGGCCTGGATGGCGGCCAGCATGGAGAGTATAAGGTTCAGGAGGATGTAGGGGTACTTGTCCCAGTGGTGAACCAGAACAACGGTGTTCACCAGCACCCAAACGCCCAAGACAACACCGAAGGCGAAGATGAATCTCCAACTCCCCGCGACGTCGGCAAGCTTGTCGGAGACCCGCTGGCCGAACGTCAACTGCTCGAGGTGGACGACATGGGTGTTCTTGCTTACCCGCTCGCCGCGACGGATCTTACCCTGGATCTCCTTCTCGATACGGACGGCCCTCTTCCGCCAGGACAGCACTTCCGGCGGCCCGCTACTCTCAGCCTCGGTCATGGCTCCACCTCCTGCAAGGGTGTTTTCTCTGCCCAAGAGGGACGAAAGATGCGCTCACTCTCGACGACCAGGAGGAAAGGTAGCACCGCTCAGGAGCGCCGTCAACGAACGGCGGGCGGGCGGGACGGCCGGCCTGTGAGGTTGAGCCGGAGAGAGACGCAGGCTCGCGGCTCGGGTTTGGGGAATGGTCGGGGCAGCGGTTGCCGTCTGCCGCCCGCGCCATTGCTTGCACATAAGCCTGTATATCATGTAGCATCCCCCGTAGACCTCGGGTCGAACAGCCGCAACCGCTGCCTGGGCCGTAGATTTGTTGTCTTTTTCTCAAGAAAGCATCCTCGACTCCCTTGACGTGTTCGAGGTCTAGGTGGTAGGATGCGGATTGTGAAAGTTGCGACAAATCTTGTGAAAGACAGCACAAAACTAGTGAACGGCGGCACAATACCTACGGGGACACGAGTTCTGTTCAGGCTTTGGCGCGGGAGGTAGACCTTATGACAAGACTAAGCCGAAGGCATTTCCTCAAGCTCTCCACCGCAGGCGGCGGTGGCATTCTCCTGGCAGGTGGCCTGGGGTTTGCGGAAGGAGCCGACTACCCCCTTCACAAGATGGTGGGAGAGGGGCAGACAATCTGTCCTTACTGTTCCTGTGGCTGTGGCCTCATCATCGCCACCGACGAGGAGGGGCACGTCACCAACTCTGAAGGAGACCCGGACCACATCGTCAACCGCGGCGCCCTCGACCCCAAGTCGATCGCCGTGCGCCAGCTCTCCACCAGCCCGCTGCGCCTCAAGAAAGTGCAGTACCGGGCTCCCGGCAGCGCGGAGTGGGAGGAGAAGGACTGGGATTGGGCCATCGGCGAGATCGCCAAGCGGATACAGAAGACGCGCGACGAGAGCTGGGTATCCAGCGTGAACGTCGACGGCAAGGATGTAACCGTCAACCGCACCGAGGGTCTAGCCTGCCTAGGCGGCGCCGCCAACAACAGCGAGGACTGTTACCTCTTCGTCAAGCTGGCACGGGCCCTGGGGATGGTTTACGTAGAACACCAGGCCCGCATATGACACTCGGCCACGGTGGCCGGTCTGGCCGCCTCATTCGGTCGCGGTGCCATGACCAATGACTGGGTCGACGTCAAGAACTCCGACGCCGTCTTGGTCATGGGTGCTAACCCAGCAGAGAATCACCCCGCCTCCATGGGCTGGGTCAACACGGCGCGGGACAAGAACGGCGCCAAGCTGATCGTCGTTGACCCCCGCTTCACCCGCACGGCAGCCACAGCCGATCTCTACGCCTCCCTGCGTTCGGGAACAGACATCGCCTTCTGGGGCGGGCTCATCAACTACACCATTGAGAACAAGCTGTACAACGAGGAGTACGTGAGGTACTTCACCAACGCCCTGACCCTGATCAACGAGGACTTCAAGGGGCCCGCCGACTTGGACGGGCTCTTCTCCGGCTACGACGCGGAGAACAGGAAGTACGACACCAAGACCTGGGCCTACCAGAAAGAGACAACGGTGGTTACGGTCACGGAGAAGGACCCGGAGACGGGCGTGGAACGGGAGGTACAGAAGGAGGTCTCCGTCCCCAAGCAGGCGGAGAGCCTGGACGACCCGAACTGCGTCTTCGCTCACCTGAAGAAGCACTACTCCCGCTACACGCCGGAGATGGTGGAGAAGATATGCGGGACGCCCCAGGCGGACTTCCTGAACGTGGCGCAGACGTACTGCGGCACCTGCTCCGCTGTGGACAAGACGGGCACCATCTTCTACGCCATGGGGCAGACACAGCACACGGTCGGCACCCAGAACGTGCGCTCGATGGCGATGGTCCAGCTTCTGCTGGGGAACATCGGGATGCCGGGCGGCGGAGTCAACGCCCTGCGCGGCGAGTCCAACGTCCAGGGCTCGACCGACATGGCGCTCCTGTTCCAAGACCTGCCCGGCTACCTGGGCTGCCCTACCGACAAGCACACCGACTTCAAGGCCTACAGCGCCAAGTTCGCTACCACCAGCTACTGGGCCAACGGGCCGAAGTTCTTTAGGTCGCTGATGGGCGCGTGGTACGGCGACGCCGCCAACGCTGACAACGAGTACGCCTACCACTACGTACCCAAGACCAGCAGCGACTACTCTCACATCAGCCTCTTCGAGGCTATGTACGCGGGCAACATCAAGGGGATGGTCTGCATGGGCCAGAACCCGGCCGTTGCCGGCCCTAATGCCCGCTTCGAGCGTAAGGCGCTGGGGAACCTCGACTGGCTGGTGGTGATGGATCTGTTCGAGACGGAGACGGCCACCTTCTGGAAGGGTCCTGAGGCGAGCCCCAGTGATATCCAGACGGAGGTGTTCCTGCTGCCGGCAGTGGACGCGATCGAGAAGGCGGGCAGCATCGTCACCAGCGGTCGTCGCATGCAGTGGCGACCCAAAGTAGCGGAGTCGCCCGGCGATGCCAAGGAGGACATCTGGATCCTTACTCTACTCGCCAATGCCCTCAAGAAGGTCTACGCGGCGTCCTCAGACTCCAAGGATTCTCCCATCGTGGACCTCGTCTGGGACTACGGCGACCCGCCGGACGTGGAGCTGGTGGCCCGCGAGATCAGCGGCTACGCCCTGGCCGACGTTAAGGATTCATCCGGCAAGGTGCTGGTGGAGAAGGACGGCATTTTCGACAGCTTCGGCAAGATCGCCAGCGCTGCCAATCCGGAGACCATCGCCTGCGGCAACTGGCTGTACTGCGGCTACTTCTATCCCAGGGACGACGGCACTGGCCAAGAGCTGCCGTCGGTGAAGCGACGCGGTCAAAACGACCCCGGCGATATGGGTTTCTACCCCTACTGGGGCTGGACCTGGCCCGCCAACCGGCGCATCATCTACAACCGCGCCTCGGCGCGGCCGGACGGCACGCCGTGGGCGGAGAACAAGAAGGTCATCTGGTGGGACGCCACTGCCGATTCGGGAAGCAAGGACGCCCAGGGGGACCCGATCCTCGGTAAGTGGGTGGGCTACGACGTGCCCGACTTCTCCGCCACCAAGGCGCCGACGGCAAAGGCCGACCCTGCTAAGACCAGCCTGGGCGCCCAATCGGGCACCGACCCGTTCATCATGCTGTCGGACGGCAAGGGCTGGCTGTTCGGCGCCAGGAACGAGGGGCCCTTCCCCGAGCACTACGAGCCCCTGGAGTCGCCTGTCCAGAACCAGATGTCCAGCGTCCAGAACAACCCAGTGATCAAGCTCTGGAACACGGACGCCGACCAGGACGTCGGCGACGCCGTGGGTACGGCAGACAAGTTCCCCATCATCTGCACGACATACCGTGTCTGCGAGATGTGGCAGGCGGGGGCCATGTCCCGAACCCTCCCCTGGCTGGCCGAGGTCCAACCCAATATGTTTGCCGAGATCAGCAAGGAGCTGGCCGAGGAGAAGGGGATCAAGAACGGCGACCAGGTGATCGTGTCATCGGCGCGGGGCCAGATCCAGATGGTGGTCCTGGTGACCCCCCGCTGGAAGCCCATGAGGGTAAACGGTGGGACGACGGTACACGAGATCGGGATGGTGTGGCATTACGGCTGGCAGGGGCTGGCCACCGGCCCTTCCGCCAATGAGTTGACGCCACACGTGGGAGACGGCAATACTATGATCCCGGAGTACAAGGCGTTCCTGGTAGATATTAGAAAGGCGTAGGAACATGAGCCACGCAATACTGTTCGATGCCCACCTATGTACGGCCTGCCGAGGCTGCCAGGTTGCCTGCAAGCAGTGGAATGACTTGGAGGCAGAAGAGACGAAGAATACCGGCAGCTACCAGAACCCGCCCAGGCTCTCCGCCGATACCTGGCTGGTGATGAGGTTCAAAGAGCTGGAGGGCGAGGACGGCAACCCGGTGTGGGCCTTCGGGAGACACGCCTGCATGCACTGCGAGCACCCGGCATGCGTGTCGGCCTGCCCCGTGGGGGCGCTGCACAAGACGGAAGAAGGCCCGGTGCTCTGGAATGGGGATAAGTGCATAGGCTGCCGCTACTGCATGATAGCCTGTCCGTTCGACGTCCCAACCTTTACCTGGGACGCCGGCCTGGCTGAGGGAACGAAGATCCGCAAGTGCACCTTCTGTATCGATCGGGTCAGCAACGGGCTGGAGCCAGCCTGCGTCCACACCTGCCCTTCAGGCGCCCTCAAGTTCGGCGAACGCGATGAGCTTATTGCCTACGCCGAGGAGAGGACCCAGAAGTACCCTGAGAAATACATTCCCCACGTGTACGGTAAGACAGAGGGGGGTGGTACCCATCTCCTCTACATTTCCCATGTCCCGTTCAAGGAGTTGGGCCTGCCCGAACTGGACGACAAGCCGATGGGCGACGTCAGCGAGACGATTATGAAGAGCACGCCGTTCGTCGCCGTCGGCTGGGCAGCCATCCTGGCTGGCATCTGGTGGGTCGTCGGGCGCCGCAACCAGATGATGAGCAAGAGCGGTTCGCGCGAGTAAGGCGGGAAGGAGAAGTTGTGATGACCAGCAGGGAGACAAGCCTAGTTCGTACAGTCATCTCACCCGGTCACCTCGTCCTTCTAGGGCTGATGGGCCTGGGGTTGGCAGTGGCGATAAGCCGCTACATCGGCGGCATCGGGGCCGTCAGCAACCTGAGCGACTCCTACCCCTGGGGGCTCTGGATCAGCTTCGACCTTCTGTGCGGAGTGGCCCTGGCGGCGGGAGCCTTTGTCACCGCCTCGGCCGTGTACATCCTGGGCAACGAGGATCTCCGTCCCGTCCTCCGTCCCGCTGTCCTCACCGGCTTCCTGGGATACCTCATGGTCGTGTTCGCTCTCCTGGTGGACCTCGGTCACCCGGAGCGCATCTGGTATATGATATTCTTCTGGAACGTCCACTCCGTCATGTTTGAGGTAGGGTGGTGCGTGATGCTGTACACGGCGGTGCTGGCGCTTGAGTTCAGTCCGCTGGTCTTCGAGCGGCTGCGGATGTCGCCCATGCTACGCCTGATCCGCACCATTACCATACCGCTGGTCATTCTGGGAACGGTTCTCTCCACTCTGCATCAGTCCTCGCTGGGCTCGCTGTTCAGCATTCTGCCTGACAAACTGAGCGGACTCTGGTTCACACCGCTCCTGCCGGTGTTCTTCTTCCTGTCGGCGGTGGCGGTCGGCCCGGCGATGGTGATCTTCGAGTCGACCATCAGCTCGAAGGTGTTCAAGCGGGGGCTGGAGGTGGAGCTTCTGGGCAAGCTGGCCCTGGCGATCCCCGTCGCCCTGGGCGCCTACCTTGTGCTGAAGATCGCCGACCTGGCCTACGCCGGGGAGTTGGACCTGCTGTTCGAGGGCAACATGAACACTGCCCTCTTCTGGATAGAGCTAGGGGGCGGGGTGATCCTGCCCACGGTCCTGTTCCTGATTCCGGCCGTTCGGAGCAGCGCCACGGGGCTGTTCTGGGGCGCTCTCCTGGTCATCGCGGGCCTGGTTATGAACCGCTTCGACACCAGCCTGATCGGGGTGGCGCGACCGGAAGACGCCGCCTCATACATCCCGCACATCCTGGAGTTCGTCATCACCATCTCGATCGTAGCCGCCGGCGTCTTCACCTACAGCATGGTGGCACGCTTCCTCCCTCTGTTCACCGAGCAGGTCACGGACATGGCGATGCACAAGACGGAAGCGCCGCCCGTATCGGCGGGGAGCTAGGGAAGGGGACGCCCCGCAAGGGCGGAGCCTGGCAGTGGTTGGCTACGACAAGATTCTGGAGGCACTGGAAGCGGAGGCGGGGCGGCGGCCGGAGATGGCCGACACCATCGACCTCTACCGCAAGCTGATCGAGTGCCAGGCCGATGCTCACGTTCTCCAGAACGGCAGCGGCCTCGGCGCCGAGGAAGCCGCCAGCCGTCTGGAGCAGGGACAACCGCTGCTGTCGCCGGAGACGGTGGAGATCGACCCCGAGACTTTCGCCGAGCTGTGCAGTCGCATAGGGTTCACCCTCGCCCAGCAGCAGCGGGAGCTGGTGAAACCGCTGGCCCTGATCCACGCCTGGCTGCGGGAGCGGCGCCAGGAGATCGGGACGCTGGCGGTGGAGTATCTGCGGGAGGGCCGCGTCGGCAAGGGCGAAGAGGCAGGACTGGAGGGTTCCCTCCTCTCCTTCATCTTCACCCATTCCCTCCGTCCCTTGCTGCGGGCTCAGGCGGCGGCTCTTTCTGGTTATGTCAACGACAGCCAGTGGTATCGCGGCCGCTGCCCCATCTGCGGTGGGGAGCCTGACATCGCCGCCCTAGAGCGCGGCTCGGGACAGCGGCGCCTCCTCTGCACTCGCTGCGACAGCGATTGGGCCTACCTGCGGATCGCCTGCCCCTTCTGCGGCAACGAGGACCCGTCGCAGCTCTCCTACTACCCCAGCGACGACAAGGTGTACCGGCTCAACGTGTGCGAGCGCTGCCATCGCTATCTGAAGACGGTTGACCGGCGGGAAACGGCGGGAGAAAGGCTCCTGCCCGTGGAGCGCATCCTCACCGTCGGCATGGACTTCGCCGCCCATAAGGCCGGGTATCGAGGAGACCGGGGGTAGGATTCGCCTGGTCGCTACGGCGAGGGCGACGGCGCCGAGCGGCGCCTCATGCGTCAGCGAGTTCAGGGCCGTGGATCGCCATCTCCACGCTGACGGTTGTTCCTTCACCAGGCTGTGATTCGAGATTGAGGGTCGCGCCGAGAAGGCGGGCGCGCTCCTGCATTCCCGCCAGGCCCAGCTTACCCTCCTCGGCGAGGTCTCCCGCCCTCTCCGGCACCTCGAAGCCCGTGCCGTTATCCCGCACCGACAGTCTGACGGCGTCATCGTCGAACTCCACGAGCAGGCACGCCTGCGATGCGCCGGAGTGTTTCCAAACGTTGTGCAGCGCTTCCTGGGCGATGCGAAAGAGGAGCAGCTCGGCATCGGACGGCAGACGGCGCTCGTCACCGATGACTTCCGTCCGCACCTCGATGCCGAAGCGCTTCTCGACGTCGGCGGCCAGCCATTGCAGCGCCGGCAAGAGCCCCAGGTCATCGAGAACGGAGGGCCGAAGGTCCTGGGCGAAGCGGCGTACGCCATCGAGCACTTTGCCCACCCAGTCCTGTAGCTCCCTGATGCGGGCTCTGGCGTCCTCACTGCGTTTCCCGAAGCGGATGGCCAGCTTGTCCAGCTCCCGGGAGAGGGCCACCAGCTCCTGGGCCGTTTCGTCGTGGAGGTCTCGCGCGATGCGCTTGCGCTCCTCCTCCTGAGCCCGCGTCGCCTCGCGCAGGTAGAACCGCAGGTTTTCCTCCAGGCGCTTCTCGTCGGTCACGTCCCTGGCGATGTGCTGGAAGCCCCTCGGCCGCCTGCCATCGCTGACGAGGCTGGTGGTCAGCTTGACATGGGCGAGCGAGCCGTCTTTCTTGATGAACTGCTGGTCATAGGCGCGGTCGATCACCTCGCCCTGGAGGAGCCGGCGCTTGACCTCCCTGGCGATCTCCAGGCCGCCGGGCGTGAGAACCTCGCGGACGTTCCTGCCGATCAGCTCACTCTCGGCATAGCCGCCAAGCTTGAGGGCGGCGGCGTTGGTCACCTCGATCTTGCCGTCCAGGTCCTGAAGGATGATGGCGTCGTGGGCGCTCTCAAACAGCTCTCGATAGGCCTTCTCCGATGCCCGCAGCGCCTCCGCCGTCTGTCGTTGCTCTTGGAATAGCCGGGCGTTCTCCAGGGCTACGCCGACCACGTTTCCCAGCGTGGCGAGAAACTCCAACCGCTCGGAGCGGAACTCGCGGCGCTGCCGCGCACAGACGCACAGCGCACCCAGGACGTCGCCTTTGGACTTGATGGGGACGATAACGCCGACGCGGATGCCCTCCTGTTCCATCTTTGGTCGGGACGGCACAAACTCTCTCGCACCAAGGTCTATCAGCCACGGCTCTCCCGACTCGGTCAGTCTCGGGATGTTCAAGCCCTCACCGCGGGCCATGCGGCTCATGCCGGAGGCAAACGCCTCCGATACACCCTCAGACGCTTCCAGGACCAACTCGCCCGTCGCTTCTTCCAACAGGAATGCGAGGAAGACCTCCATACCGATGACGTCTCTGACCCTGCTCGCGGCGCGCGCCAGGATATCCTTGATCTCCAGCGACTCGCTGACGACGGCGGAGACGCTGTTGACCGCGGCAAGCTCGCTTTCTCGGCGCTCGATCACGTTGAGGTTGGAGCGAAGCTGCTCCTGGGCCGCCTGCAACCGCGAGAGCATCCTCTCGCGTCCTATCCTCTGCCTGCGGTAGGTCTCGAACAGGACGTTCACCAGCACCCCCGCGAGGGCGACGGTGCCCGTCTCCAGCGCCGCGTCGGCCGGGAATTCGGATATCCAGATGTCGCGGGGCACCATCACCGCCAGGGACAGGAAGACGGCGGCGATCCCTCCCCTGATCCCGAAGATAAGGCCCGCATACCCGATCGGCAGGAGGAACATCAGCCGCTCGGCGGCGTGTCTCTCGGTGCCCAGAAGCGATTGGGGAACGTCGGCACCTACGATGGGTAGCTGCTGCGGATAGTGGAGGATCGTGGCCAAGATGAACACGCCTACCACGATCCAGAAATGCCAGGTGCCGGCAACTCTCTTGATGGCTCTTATCATCGCTCCAGACGCTTACCGGGATGCCGACGGCTTGGGGGCGTGGGGGTCTTTATTCTTCCTCGAGGCTGAGCCAGCCCTTCCTCAGGGCATGCAGCACCGCTTCGGTGCGCGAGCCGACCCCCATCTTGTTGAAGATGCTGCCGAGGTGGGCCTGAACCGTCCGGACGCTGAGGGAGAGCTCGCGGGCGATGTCCTTATTGCTAATGCCCTTGCCCGCCAGGCGGAGGACCTCCATCTCGCGCTCGCTCAAGGCGTCCTTGAGCGGCTCCTCCGCCGCAGGCGCCTTTCTCTCTCGGAAGCGCTCGACGATCTTGCTGGCGATCTGAGGGTGGAGGACCGATTCCCCATTGTGCACCGCTCGAACGGCGCTGATGAGTTCGCTCCGGCGCACGTTCTTCAGCAGGTAGCCAGCTGCCCCCGCCTCTAGGAGGGCGAATATGTACTGCTCGTTGTCGTAGGCGGTGAGGATGAGCACGGCGGTGGCTGGGCAGAGTTCCTTTATCCGCTTTGTGGCCTGGATGCCGTTCACCTTCGGCATGGCGATGTCCATTATCACCACGTTGGGACGGAGCTTGCTTGTGAGCTCGATGGCCTCTTCCCCATCACCGGCCTCGCCGACCACGTCCATGTCCCTTTCTCGCTGGACGAGCTCGCGGGTACCCTCTCGCACCACTACGTGATCCTCGGCAAGCAAGACGCGGATCTTCTCCACAATTCCCTCCGGTTGCTCTCCGGACACAAGCATACCACTTTGGACCGCGCTGCGACATCAGCGGAAACGCCTTGGCATTATTGCCTAGCCCCCTCCTCCTTTGCCTAGCCCAACGGCCCTGCCGGTGATGCGGGCGCTAGGCACATTATGTTAGTGGAATTTGGCACAATCTCAGATGGCAGCCTTTGGCCCACGGGGTATCCTGATGGTGGAGATGAGAGGAGGAGGAAAGCGAGGGGCGGCAACAAGAACACGAGGGAGGTAAAGAGAATGGGTACCAAGAAAGAGTTCGGAGAAGAGGTGGAGAGGGTTCTGGCAGTAGCGAAGGGAGGAAAGACGATGCGTATCATGGTTCCGGTCGACGGCACCCCCGAGTGCGAGGAAGCAGTACCAATGGCGGCCAGGCTGGCCGAGGGTCTTGGCGCCGATGTCTACCTGGTCCGGGCGGTCGAGGCGATCGACGCCTTCAGCCCGCTGCGCCACGAGCCAGAGATAGCGGCGATGGTGAAGGAGACAAGGGGTTACCTGCATGACCTGGCGTACCGATGGGAGCTGCCCACGGAGCAGACCCAGTGCCTGGCAACCCACACCGACAACGCGGCGAAGGAGCTCATCGAGCTTGCCAAGGCCAATGAGATCGACCTGATCGTCATGGAGACGCACGGAAAGAAGGGCCTCCGGCGCTGGGTGCAGGGCAGTGTCACCGACGAGGTCATTCGGGCCAAGGTCTGCCCGGTGATAACGGTTCCCACCACCGGTGCCACAGCGGCTGGCGGCCGGCGTGCTCGCTGGTACGAGCGCCTTCCGGTTCCCGTCCGCGGCGCCCCGGCGCGCACCCAGGGCGCAGGCGAGCTGGCCAAGAGGTAGGGCGGAGGCGGCTAACTCCGCCCACCAGCCAGCCACCACTAAGGAGATGGATTGACAGAATAATCGCAGCTATGCTACCAATGAGACAGATGCCACAGGAAACGGATGTTCGAGCCACAGACCGAGCGCCGTTTCCCTGTGCGGGACAGGAGAAGCTACAAGGATAGGGGGACAGATGCCCACTTACAGGTTTGAAAAGCAACGGCTGGTTCCCTTCATCGCCTCCCTGACAAAGCGCTACTACCAGGTGTTCGCCCCGGTGCGCAGCGACGTTGTCCGCTTGCAGGAGGTGACGAGCGGAGAGAACATCGATCTCACGGAGAACACGTATCTACCCCCCAAGGACCTGTTCTTCGGTAAACGCGATGTCCTTTTTACCTTCAACGGCAACCAGATGGCGCTGCCGGTGGATCCGGTAGGGCCGCGTGTCCTCTTCGGCCTGAGGCGCTGCGACCTGAACGCGATCGCCCATCAGGACATCGTGTACATGCAGCAGCGCCGCTCCCCCATCTACGCCGCCCGGCGGGAGGCCACCATCCTCATCGGCTACCACTGTCCGAGCCCACCCAGCCCCTATTGCTTCTGCGGCAGCATGGACCTCAAGGACTGCCAGGACTTGATGTTCGTGGAGCGGGCAGACTATTTCCTGGTGGAGACGGGCTCTGAGCAGGGCGAGAGGTTTGTCCACAGCCTGCCTCGCTACTTCGAACGGACCAGCGAGGAGCTGGGCGAGGATGATCGGCGAACTCCAGGCTCGGCTCGCCTGGCAACCACCGACATCGCCGCTCTCTACGACAACGAGTTGTGGGAGGAGGGGGTCAGGAATTGCCTCAGTTGCGGTGCCTGTACAACCCTCTGCCCCACCTGCTACTGCTACGAGATCCATGACGAGGTGGAGCTGGGGGACCTCGACCGCGGCATGAGGTGCCGCTACTGGTCCAGTTGCCAGCTCAAGGATTTCACCCGCGTGGCCGGCGACTACTGCTTCCGCGACGAAAGGCGCGATCGCTTCCGCCACCGCATCTATCACCAGTTGGAATACTTCCGCGATCGCTACGGCGTCAGCCTGTGCACGGGCTGCGGCCGCTGCATCGCCTACTGTCCGACCCGCATCGACTGGGTAGACATTGTGAACAGGATGGTCAGCCATGCAAGTACGAGCTAGCGACTACGTCCTCATCCCCATGCCAGCGAGGATCCTTGAGAGCATCAAGGAGACACCCGACAGTATCACCTTGACGCTGGACCTCCGCCTCGGCCACAAACCGGGACAATTCATTCAGGTCTCCGTCATGGGAGTAGGAGAGGCACCCATCTCCATCGCCTCCTGGGGCGGCAGCACCACCACCCTTCACATTCGCCAGGTCGGCAATGTGACGGCAGCGCTCGGCGACTGCCGGGTCGGCGACACGCTGTTCGTCCGTGGCCCCTTCGGCAACGGCTTCCCCATGGACGAGACCTGGAAACAGAACTTGATCCTGGTAGGAGGCGGCTGCGGTGTGGCGCCCCTGCGGGGTGTTATGCAGCACATCCTCAGCCACCGGGCCGACTACGGGGAGGTGATCGCCTTTCTCGGCTTTCGCAGCCCGGGCGAGCTGATCTTCGAGAGCGACATTGAACGGTGGCGCAGAGACTGCTCCCTGCACGTCTCCTTTGATACTATGGAGGGAGGCTGCGCCATCACCGCCAGTGAGGGCTTCGTGACCGACCTGGTGCGCCAGACCAGCCTCCCCTCAGAGCAGACCACGGCCTTCCTCTGCGGCCCGCCGATCATGATGAGCATCGCCAGTGAGATCCTTCTGGAGAAGAGGCTGCCCCAGGAGCGGCTCTACCTGTCCATGGAGCGCCTGATGTACTGCGGCGCCGGCGAGTGCTGCCACTGCATGATCGGCGGCAAGTATGCCTGTGTAGACGGCCCGGTATTCCGCTGGGACGCTATCAAGGAGCACGTCCGTGAATGACAAGCTGAAGCCTAACAACAAGCTGCGGGTGGGGTTTTTCGGCATTACCGGGTGCGCCGGCTGTCTGGAATCGGTCATCTTCAACGAGAATGAGATCGTCGACCTCTTCAATCTGGTGGACGTGCAGGCGTTCCCCTTCATCAAGGGCGCCAACAGTGAGAAGGACCTGGACGTGGCGTTCATGGAGGGGCTGGTCGCCTCGCCGCGAGACCTGGAGACCCTCAAGCGGGTGCGGGAGAGTGCGCGCACGCTGGTGGCGCTTGGGGCCTGCGCCGACACGGGTTGCATCCCCGCCTACCGCCACTTCACACCGCGCGAGAACTACGAGCACCTTGTTTTTGAGAAGGAAGACGACATCAAGGACGTCGACCCAACGCCTATCGACGCCCATGTGAAGGTGGACTTCACCATCCCCGGCTGTCCGCCCAATGGCAAGGAGATACTGGAGGTGGTCAAGGCGGTGGCAGCGGGGAAGAATCCTCGCCCCTACCGCAACCCCGTCTGCATCGAGTGCCGGAGGAGGGGAAACTTCTGTCTCCTGGAGTACGGGAAGCCCTGTCTCGGTCCCATCACCCAGGGCGGCTGCAACGCCGTATGTCCCAGCGGCGGCTTCGAGTGTTGGGGCTGCCGCGGCGAGACGGACGACGCCAACCTTCCCGCCTTCATCGAGCTTTTGCAGAGCAAGGGATTCGACTGGGATTTCATCCAGAAGCGCCTGCGGACGTTCGTCGGCCTGAAAGTGCCGGCACTGGAGCCGATCCGACAGGCAATGCTGGAAGCGGAGAAAGCCAAATGAGCAAGACCATCGATCTGGAAGAGATGACCAAGATTGAGGGGCACGCTACCCTGAGGCTGCGTGTCTCCAACGGCGAGGTAGAGCACTGCGAGATACGCGCCCTGGAGGGCAGCCGCTATTTCGAGGGGCTCCTTCGCGACCGCCTCTACAGCGAGGCCTCCGAGATCTCTAGCCGCATCTGTGGCATCTGTAGCTGTGCCCACACGCTGTGCGCCCATCAGGCGATCGAGAACGCCCTCGGCGTCTCCGTCAGTGCTCAGACCAGGGAGCTGCGGCGGCTCTTGAACCTGGGCGAGTCCATCCGCAGTCATGCCGCCCATCTCTACTTCCTGGCGTTGTCCGACTATCTGGGAATGCCCTCGACCCTCGCCCTTGCCCTGGAGCAGCGGGGCGCCGTAGAGAGGGCGATCACGCTGATGAAGCTGGGAAACGATCTCGTTCGCGTCATCGGCGGCCGCGACATCCATCCGGTCTCTATTACCGTGGGCGGCCACCTGAGGATACCCCGCCAGAGCGAGCTGGACGAGATAAGGGCCCGTCTGGAGGCGCTGCGGCCCGCCGCCGTGGCCACGGCGGAGCTGTTCAACAGCCTTCCCTATCCGGAGTTGCACGACAGCGCCGAGCGCTTCTCCCTGCGCAGCGACAAGGAGTACGCCCTCATCGCAGGCTCCATCCGCAGCGCCGAGCACGAGTTCGAGCAGAAGGACTACGCCCAGTTTGTCAGCGAGTACCATGAGCCCCAGAACACGGCGAACTTCGTCGTGCGGGAGGGGCATACGTACATGGTGGGCGCCCTGTCCCGCGTCGCCAACAGCGCGGACCAGCTCTCCACGGAGGCGAAGTCTCTGTTCAAGGCCGGGCCGATCCCCAAGGGGCTGGACAACCCGTTCCTGATCAACGCCGCCCAGGGCGTGGAACTTGTGCAGAACTTCGACGATACCCTGGCCATCCTGGAGAAGCTGCGGCCCGAGCCTGAGCCAGTGCCCCAGGTGCGGGTGCAGGCGGGACACGGCATCGCCGCCGTGGAGGCGCCACGAGGCACACTCTGGCACGAGTATGAGCTGGACGACAGCGGCAAGATCCGCCACGCCAACATCATTACTCCCACGGCGCAGAACCTGCGCTCTATGGAGGAGAGCCTCCAAGCGCTCCTGCCGCAGGTGGTCAATCTTGGGAGAGACGGCATAGTCGGGGAGGCTGAGAAGCTGATCAGGTCTTATGACCCATGCTTGTCCTGCGCCGTCCACTTCCTGAACGTGGAGTGGCTATAAGGAGGCGAACACGATGTCGGAGAAAGTACGAATCCTGGCACCGGTCGACGGCACACCCGAAGGGGAAGCGGTAGTGCCAGTAGCCATGAAGCTAATGGAGCTCTATGGGGGCGAGCTAATGTTGGTGCGGCTGGTCGAGGCGATAGACGCCTTTGGGCCGTACGAGCGGTCTGACATAGTGCGGATGGTGGAGGAGAACAGGACCTATCTGCACGATCTAGTCCAGCGTTGGGAGCTGCCGGCCGAGCAGACGCAGTGTCTGGTAAACCATACCGACAACGCGGCGAAGGAGATCATTCACATAGCGAAGGCCAGCGAGGCCAGCGTGATCGTCATGGTGGGGCACCGCAAGAAAGGGCTGCTGCGCCGGCTTCGGGGTAGTGTCTGCGACGACGTGGTACGCGCCAGGGTTTGTCCGGTGGTGGTGGTGCCGGCGGGGGGCGGGGACTGGTACAAGTTCCTGGCAGAGGTGACGCCGACGGACGCGGACGCAATTGCGAGGACGCCGGAGTAGGTGAAGGGCCCAGGCGGGGTGATGTTGTCGAAGGGGATGTATGCCGTGGTTCCAGGTTGGCAGCATGCCTTAGTCAAGGGAAGCGAAGCTCCTGGCCTGTCGCAGGTGCGCTCCATCGGGTGCAGCATGAATGCGCGAGGCTGGGTGCTCGGCAAAGGGGCCGGTAAGAGACTATGGAAAGAGGGGTCTGACCAATGAATTCGACGATCCAACTCTACGCCCGAAGCTGGAATTTCTGGTTCGTGCTTGCCGTGTTCGCTGTGGCCACGATCCTCCAGTACCCGGAGCAACTGCCCATCGTAGGCGGAGACGCTCCTAGCTCGTTACTTGGCCTCGAGAGGCATTCCCTGGAACGAGTGGTCTACTTGGTGCCGATAGTTTACGGCGGCCTCGTTCTCGGCATGAGATTCGGTGTGGTGGTTGCCGTGGTCGCCCTGGCGGCAATGGTGCCGCGCGTTATCTGGATCTCCGAGGCCCCCGCTGACGCGGCCTTCGAATCCACCGCCGTCGCCGCGGTTGGAGTAGCTGTCAACGTCTGGTTCGACGCCTATCAGACCCAGAGGAGGCGTCTTGAGAGGACGGTGTCAGAGCTGCAGGCGGCACGAGACCAGCTTCACGCCGGCCTCCAGGCCACTAAGCGAAGTGAGCCAGAAAAGGAGCCGGGGCGGAGGCGGAGCGCCCCCGAGTTGACCGGCGACACTGCGCAAGGGTTGGCCGCTCTGTCGCGGGAGGTTGAAGGCTTGGCTGCCAGCACTGGGAGCCGATTCGAGGGCCTGAGTCAGCGGATCGAGAAGGTCCAGGAACGCCTCGATGAGATCTTGGCCAGCATGAGCCACTCTGAGTAAGACACCTGCCCCCCGATACCGGGCGGGCTTCGAAACGCAGAGGTGGCTCAGGGTGCCCCGCTGCCCTGAGCCACCAAGATCTCACGGGCCGCTCCAGCAGGTGCTATTTGTGAGCATCAGGGAGCGGCGAGTTGCCAAGCCCTGCGGGTGGCCGCCAATTCGCCCGCCCTCGACCGGCCGGGATCGGCGCCTACCGGGTCGCCTGGTTGCATTCCCCGACGGCCTCGCCGCAGGCCGTGAACTGCCGCGTTGTGCCGGTCGCTGCGTTCGCCGTGTCGCGGTCGATGGGCGATATGCGGCCCTTTGTTATCCCACCCCCGCCGGTCGCGCCGGCTCGACGCGCACGGCGCAGGCCTTGTACTCCGGCGTCTGAGCGATGGGGTCGTAGGCGTCATTGGTGAGGATGTTGGTTATCGCCTGCTCAGGGAAGTGGAAGCTGAGGAAGACGACCCCCTCGGGCGAGCGGTCGGTGAGTCGAGCGGCGACCGTAACCTCGCCGCGCCTGGACACGATGCGCACTCTCTCCCCATCCTCGATCCCCAGCCGTTGTCCGTCGGTGGGGTTGATCTCGACCGTCTCCTCGGGCAGGAGGAGACGTATGCCCGGCGAGCGGCCGGTCTGGGTGTGGGTGTGATAGGCGGGGAGACGCCGGCCCGTCGTGAGGACGAGCGGGAACTCCTCATCGGGCTGCTCAGCGGGAGGCGTGTACCCCACAGGCCGGAAGTAGGCGGTCTGCTTACCCTCCCACAGCTCGCTATGGAGGTACTGCGTTCCCGGATGATCGGGGGCGGGGCAGGGCCACTGGATGCCATCGCCTTCCAGGCGCTCATATGAGATGCCGGCGAAGGGAGGTGTCTGAGCGGCCATCTCGTCCCACACCTGTGAGACGTCGTCGTAGCTCATCGGGTAGCCCAGGCGGGTTGACAGCTCCGCCACGATGCGCCAGTCGTCACGGGCCACGCCCGGCGGCTCGACTGCTTTCCGCACCCGCTGGACGCGCCGCTCCGTGTTCGTGATCGTGCCGTCGGTCTCGGCGAACGAGGCCGCGGGCAGCACCACGTCGGCGAGCGCGGCGGTGTCGGTCAAGAAGATGTCCTGGACGACGAGGAGGTCGACCGCCTCCAGGGCGCGCCTGGCCTTCGAGGCGTCCGCCTCGGAGATGAGCACGTTCTCGCCCATCACGTACACGGCCTTGATGCGGCCCTCCAGCATCGCGTCGACGGCGGCGACCTTGGTGATGCCGGGGCGGTCGGGCAGGCTCACGCCCCACGCCTGCTCCCACTTCCGCCGGACGTCATCGTTGGCGATCTTCTGATAGCCGGGGAGATCGACGGGCCCGCTGCCCATGTCGCAGGCGCCCTGGACGTTGTTCTGGCCCCTCAACGGGTTCACGCCGGAGCTGGGCAGGCCGAAGTTGCCGCAGAGCAGGGCCAGGTTGGAGAGCGACTGCACGTTCTGGACGCCGCAGGTGTGCTGGGTGATGCCCATGGTGTAGATGATGGCGGCCGGCTTCGTGGTCGCGTACTCCCGGGCAGCCGCGACGATCTCCTCGGCGGGCACGCCGGTGATCTGCTCCGCGCGCTCGGGCGTGAACTCCTGGACGGAGCTTCGGAACTCCTCGAACCCTTCCGTGTGCCGCTCGATGAAGTCGCGGCTCTCGAGGCCCTCTTCGATGATCACGCGAGCCATGGCGTTGAAGAGCGCCGTGTCTGTGCCGATGCGCAGCCGCAGCCAGCGGGTGGCGTGGTCCGTCAGCTCGATACGCCGCGGGTCGGCGACAATCAGCTTGGCGCCCCGGCGCGCCGCCTCCTTGACGCGGAGCGCCAGGACGGGATGCGTCTCCGTGGTGTTGGTGCCGACGGCGAGTATGAGCCCGGCTTCCTCCAGCTCAGCGACGCTGTTGGTCATCGCCCCCTTGCCTACCGTCGTCGCCAGACCGGCGACCGTTGCGGCATGTCAGTTGCGGGCGCAGTTATCGATGTTGTTGGTGCCGATGGCGGCGCGCGCCATCTTCTGCGTGAGGTAGTTCGCCTCGTTCGTGGCTTTCGCCGAGCTCCAGAGGACAATCGAGTCGGGCCCGAAGGCGTCTTTGATAGACCCCAGGCGCTCGGCGATGAGGTCGTACGCCTCGTCCCAGGTGGCCTCGCGGAACTCGCCGTTCTCGCGGATGAGGGGAGTGGTGAGCCGGTCCGGGCTGTGGACGAACTCCCAGCCGAACTGACCCTTGATGCAGAGCGAGCCACGACTCACCGGCGACTCGAAATCCGGCCGCACGCCGACGATCCGCCCGCCCGCCACGTCCAGATAGAAAGTACAGCCGGTGCCGCAGAAGGGACAGGTGGTCTTCACCGACCTCTCGATCTCTCCGGCCTTCGCTAGACCCAGGCGCAGTCGATCCGCGAGGGCGCCCGTCGGGCAGGTATTGATGCACTGTCCGCAGAATACGCAGGTCGTGTCCATCAACCCGCGGTCGAAGAGGGTGGTGATCTGCGTGGCGAAGCCGTGGCTCCCGGGCACGATGGCGTGCGCCTGCTGGACCTCGTTGCAGATGCGGGTGCAGCGGTAGCAGGAGATGCACCAGTCGTAGTTGCGGAGGATAAACGGGTTGTCGTCGCCCGCTCTGGCGCCGCTCCCGACGCCGCGGAAGCGCGAGCCGGTGGCGCCGTACTCCGCGGCCAGGCGGTGCAGCTCGCAGGGGCCGATCTCACTGCAATGCGGACACTCCCAGTCCGGCTGCTCCGAGAGCACCAGCTCGAGAAGTCCCCGCCGGTACTCGCGCAGGGCGTCGCTTTCGGTCCGCACCCTGAGCCCTTCCGAGGCAGGCAGGGTACAAGCGGCAAGCATCTGCGGCCGACCCTCGATCTCCACCATACAGAGCCTGCAGGAACCCGCCGGCTCCAGGCGCGGGTCGTAGCAGAGAGTAGGGATATCGACGCCTGTCCTGCGGGCGACCTCCAGGACCGTCTCTCCCTCAGTGAACCCGACCGCAGTGCCGTTGATCGCCATCTGACCCATGTCATGCTCCTCCGCATTCACCTGCCGGGCAGCGCCCTTCCCGGCTATGCGCTCGCCACTCCTCGCTGAAGTGGGTCAGCAGGTGCCTGGTCACCAGGCCCGCCGCCGGGCCCAGCCCGCAGGCCGCCCCCGCGCCCACGATCTGACTTATCTCCAGCAAGTCGCCTTCCTCAACCGAGTAGAAGCGGACTGCCCTGCCCAGATACTCCCTCAATCGAGTGGTGCCGATCCGGCAGGGGAAGCACTTGCCACAGCTCTCGCCGGCGAAGAAGCGCACCGACTCGTAGGCGAAGCGCACCATGCAGCGCGACCCGCCGATAGCCACCAAACAGCCTGAACCAAGGAACGCGTCATGCTCGCGAGGGCTCGCGAAGTCCAGC
>DAOUEO010000051.1:0-2040 GCA_034430455.1 Dehalococcoidia bacterium
GGGGGGAAGAAATGGGCAAGCACTTCGAGACCGTCGAATACGAGACCAGGGGCAAGGTTGGCTACATCATCATGAACCGCCCCGAAAAGCGGAACGCCCTCGGCTACCAGTTGCTGGACGACCTCGACGCCGCCTTCGATTATGCAGAGGCTGACAACTCCGTGAACGTGGTCGTGCTCAAGGGCAACGGACCCTCCTTCTGCTCCGGCTACGACCTCGGTGGCAGCTACTACATCAGCGTCCCCCAGGGCCACGACCATTGGGACCTGAAGAACAGCCTCATGACCCTCCGTGCCATCGAGGCCCGCTACATGCGCATCTGGAACTTCCCCAAGGCCACCATCGCCCAGGTGCACGGCCACTGCCTCGCCGCCGGCTGCTACCTCCAACTGGTCTGCGACATCACCGTCGCCGCCGATAACGCCCAGTTTGGGCACCCTGCCCAGCACCGCTGGGGCGGCGTCACCAGCATGCCCCTCTGGCAGTTCATAATGGGGCCGAAGCGGGCTCGCTATCTCCTGTACACCGGCCGCAACATCAGCGGCGCCGACGCCGAGCGCATGGGGCTCGTCAGCCTGGCCGTGCCCCTCGACCAGCTGCAGGCGACGGTCGACCAGATGGCGGATGAGGTCGCGGAGGTGCCTCCGCACGGGTTGCTGGAGTTCAAAGAGGTCCTGAACACCGACATGGAGATCATGGGGCTGGGCGCCATGTTCCGCTACCATGGCCAGCACAACGCCATGGGCCGTGTCGTGCGGGCGGCCGTCGGCTTCGGCGAAGATGTCGAGGCGCCCCCGACGCCCTAGGAGCGCGTTGCTGGCGAACGGCTGGCACAAGGGAACAGGAGGCTGCTAGAATAGCTGAAGGGGCTGGTCCCGGAGGCCAGCCCTTTTCGGCGTTGCACCTGGGGCGGTCGCATGAACCTGGCAGGCATCCTCCCGCTCATCGAAGACGCCCTCGGCGGCGGGCTCCCGCCCCCCGACGCACCTTCCACCGTCGGCGTCAGCGACGGCGCTAAGCCCTGCTTCCTCGCCGCCCTCGCCCGTCAGGCGCAAAGCCCTCTGCTCGTCGTCACCTCGCGCCCGCACCGCGCCCTCGCCCTCAGCGAGGAGCTGGCTGCCTGGCTCGGCGGCGACGAGAACATCTATCTCTTCCCGCCGCGTGATACCCTCCCCTACGAGCGACTGGCCCCCGACTGGGCCGCCGTCCGCGACCGCCTGCGGCTGCTCTCGCTGCTCGCGGAGCCCTCGCCCGCCGACCCGTCGCTTGCAGCCGGCCGCCGCCCTCCGGCGCCGGTCGTTGTCGCTTGCGTTCAAGCGCTCAGCCAGGCGATTATTGCCCCCGCGGAGATGCGCTCGGCCGGCGAGACTATCACGACCGGCGGCGCTCTCGCCCCCGAGCCCTTCCTGCGACGGCTCGCCCAGCGCGGCTACCGCTTCGAGCCCCTCGTCGACGTGCCCGGCCAGGCATCCCGTCGCGGCGGCATCATCGACCTCTTCCCGCCCGACGCCGAGTTGCCCCTGCGCATCGAGCTCCTCGGCGACCGCGTGGAGAGCATCCGCCTCTTCGACCCCTCGACGCAGCGCACCCTCCGCCTCGTCGAGTCGGCGACCGTCGGCCCGGCGCGGGAGATGCTCCTGCCGCAGCCCGGCGCGTGGGAGCTGCTGGCCCGGCTCGACCTCGCCGCCTGCGCGATGGAGGTCGGGCGGCGCTTCCAGGACGAGTTGTCGTTGCTCGCCGCCGGCGAAGCCTCCCCCGACGATGCCTTCTACCTGCCCTTCCTCACCCGGTCGACCCTCCTCGAGTATCTTCCCGAAGGCGCCCTCCTGATCCTCGACGAGCCCGCCGATATCGCCTCCGCCCAAGAGGAGCACGACCGACAGGTGACCGAGGTGCGCGACGAGATGACCGCCCAGGGCGAGCTGCCGCCGGGGATGCCCCTCCCCCACCTGCCCTGGCCGCAGATGCGTGATGCGCTGACCGGCCGCTCGCCCCGCCTCGAGCTGTCCCGCTGGGCCGGTGACGACGAGGGCGCGGGCG
>DAOUEO010000052.1:0-2720 GCA_034430455.1 Dehalococcoidia bacterium
TGCCTGGTCCTACGTGTACACCGGTTCCATCTGGACGAGCATCGGCGCTCATCTGACCTTCAACCTGATCGGCTTCTCGGCATCACTGGCAGGCTGGTGAGAGTAGCGTGAGCCGCATAGACGCCGCATTTGCCCGCGCCCGCGCCGAAGGTCGGCCCGCCCTGGTCGCCTTCCTGACCGCCGGCTATCCCAGTCTGGATGCGACCCCCGCCCTCGTGCAGGCCCTGGCCCGTGGTGGCGCCGACATGGTGGAGCTGGGCATTCCCTTCAGCGACCCCCTGGCCGACGGCGTCACCATCCAGCGGGCGGACTTCACCGCTCTCCAGCAGGGGGTGACCCCCGCCGACTGCCTGGGTGTGGTGAAGGACCTGCGCTCGCAGGGGCTTGAGATTCCCCTCCTGCTTATGGGATACTACAACCCTATCCTGGCGTACGGCCTGGAGGCCTTTGTCGCCGCTGCCGCCGCTGCCGGCGGGGATGGCCTCATAGTCGTCGACCTGCCGCCGGAGGAGTCGGAGGAGCTGCGCGGGCTCTGCCGGGCGCGCGGCCTCGACCTGATCTACCTCCTGGCGCCGACCTCGGGGCGGGAGCGGATCGACAGAGTGGCGCAACTGGCGTCGGGGTTCATCTATTGCGTGAGCGTGGCCGGCGTAACGGGAGCGCGGGCCGACCTGCCGCCGGGGCTGGCCGCCTTCGTGCGGGAGGTGCGCGATAGCACCGGTCTCCCGCTTGTGGTAGGATTTGGCATATCGCGCCGCGAGCATATCGAGGCGGCGGCCGCCATGGGGCTCGACGGGGCCGTCGTCGGCAGCGCTATTATCAAGGTCATTGAACAATCTGATACTCATCAACAAGCAGATGAGGTGAGGCAGTATGTGGAGGTGCTCACTGGCCACCGGAGGCCCGACGTCCGGCAGCACGACGGGAAGGGTTGACGGTACAACCCCCGCCCGCCGTCGCGGCCGCTCGTATGGTCCCCTGGCCGGCGTGTTTGACTGATCTCGAGCCGGCCCCCGAATGACGGAAGGGGTTGGCTCGGGCGCGTTGAGGGCAAGAGCTGCGTGCGCTGTAGGGGTATCCGAGGAGCTATCACCGTCGATAGCAACAGCAGCCGCGACATACTGGCGGCGAGCCGAGAGCTCCTGACGGAGATGCTCAGCGCCAACGGCGTCGGCTCTGAGGACGTGGCGGCTGTCTTCTTCAGCACCACCCCCGACCTCAACGCCGAGTTCCCCGCCCGAGCTGCCCGCGAGATGGGCTGGACAGACATCGCCCTTATGTGCGGCCATGAGATGGCCGTCCCGGGTAGCCTCGCCGCCTGCTTGCGCATCCTCCTTCTCGTCAACACGGAGAAGCGGCCCGATGAGATCGTGCACGTCTATCTGAAGGGGGCCCGCGCTCTCAGACCGGACAGAGAATAGACTCCCGCTGACGATTCTGGAGGCGGTTGCAAATGATGGTAATCATGAAAAAAGAACATACCAAAGAAGAGCTACAGGAGGTCCTCGACCACCTGAAGGAGAACGGTCTCGGCGTCCACCTGAGCGTGGGCGTGGAGCGGACCGTCATAGGCGCCCTCGGCCACATCTACCCCGAGCTGGCGGAAGAGGTCGAAGCCTTCCCCGGGGTTGAGGAGGCCATCTCCATCACCAGGCCCTACAAGCTCGCCGGCCGCGAGCTGAAGCCCGAAGACACCGTCGTCAAGGTGGGCAATGTGGCTATCGGCGGTGGCGCCGTCGTGGTGATGGCCGGCGAGTGCTCCGTCGAGAACGAGGAGCAGATGATGGCCACCGCCCGTCTCGTCAAAGAGACCGGCGGCCACATCCTGCGCGGCGGCGCCTTCAAGCCGCGCACCAGCCCCCACGCCTTCCGCGGGCTGGGCGAAGAGGGCCTCAAGATCCTGGCGGCGGCCAGGGCGGAGACCGGCCTGCCCATCGTCACCGAGGTCATGGACCCCCGCGACGTCGACATGATCGCGCAGTACGCCGACATCCTGCAGATCGGCACCCGGAATGCCCAGAACTTCTACCTCCTCGACGAAGTGGGGAGGTGCGGCAAGCCGGTGCTGCTGAAGCGGGGCATGGCCTCGACGGTGGAGGACTGGCTTCTCTGCGCCGAATACATCCTGGCCCGCGGGAACGGGCAGGTCATCCTCTGTGAGCGGGGCATCCGCACCTTCGAGACGGGCACCCGCTTCACCCTGGATATCAGCGCCATCCCCCTGGCCAAGCGGCTCAGCCACCTGCCCGTCATCGCCGACCCCAGCCACGGCACCGGCCGCTGGTATCTGGTCGAGCCGATGTCCCTGGCCGCCGTGGCCGCGGGCGCGGACGGCGTCATGGTGGAGATACACCCCAACCCCGACCGGGCCCTGTCCGACGGCGCCCAGAGCCTCAAATTCGACAACTTCCGCCGGCTCATGCAGCGGCTGCAAACCGTCGGCGAGGCACTGGGCCGCCCTCTCGCCCGCGGATAGGCGGCGAAGAGGGACGGGGTTGGCCGTTGGCCGAGTAGAAAGACAGAGGGATCGGGGGCCTTGGGTCCGCCGAACGGCTCGAGGCCCCCAACCGCCATGTTCGATCTGAAGCTGCCCGTCTTCGAAGGCCCTCTTGACCTCCTTCTCCACCTCATCGAGAAGGAAGAACTAGACATAACTACAGTCTCTCTCGTCCAGGTCACCGACCAGTACCTCGCCCAAATGCGCTCCCTGGAAGGGATCA
>DAOUEO010000053.1:0-32453 GCA_034430455.1 Dehalococcoidia bacterium
CCGGCCCTGTGCAGGGCGCAGACCGGCCTCCCGCAGGCGCCGTACTGATAGGCCTCGATCTCCAGCCGGCCCACCCCTACGATGGGGAGGCCGAGCGCGAAGGCGAGCCCCTTCGCCGTGCTCACGCCCACTCGCAGGGCAGCATAGCTTCCCGGGCCGGTGCAGACGAATACGGCCGCCAGATCGCTCCTGTCGACGCGCAGCCGCGACAGGAGGGTCTCCACCATGGGCATGAGCTGCGTGGAGTGCTCGCGGTGGCAATGCCAGGTCGCCTCCCCGATCAGATTCCCCTCGCGGGAGAGCGCGACCGAGGCCCAATCGCTCGCCGTATCGATGGATAGCTCCACGCCTCACCGTCCCCTACCGGGCCCGCGCCGTCAGGCCCTCGACCAGCTCCCGATAGCGGGCCCCGCGCGGCTCCAGTGTCATCCCGCGCGCCCGCTCGCCGGCCCACTCCAGGCGCACCAGAAGGTGCTCAGGCGGCATCTCCTCCCACGCCCGGTCCGGCCACTCGACGACGAGGACGCCGTCGGCGGCGACCTCCTCCAGCGCCAGGTCAACGACCTCCGCCGGGTCCTCCAGGCGGTAGAGGTCGGCCAGATACATCTTCAGGCGGCCCTCGTACTCGTTCAGGAGGACGAACGCCGAGCTCTTGATGGTCGCGGCGACCCCCAGGCCCCTACCGATGCCCTGCGCCAGACAGGTCTTGCCGGCGCCCAACTCGCCCTGAAGGAGGATGACGTCACCGGCCCGGAGACGGCGGGCCATCCGCTCGCCGAGGCGCCGCGTCTCCGCCGGGCTGTCGCTGGCAAGCGCGAGGCGCTCCATCTAGGGACGGCCCTCTCCCGCGAAGTGGTCCCACCCGGCGCTCTCGAAGGTCACCTCGTTACCGGCGTCATCCAGAAAGCGGACGCGTCCCTCTTCGTCCTCCACCATCTCCCCGATCACCGCTATCGGCTGGGCAAAGCGCGCCCGCACGCGGTCGACCAGCTCGACGGGCCCGGTGAACAGCAGCTCGTAGTCCTCGCCGCCGCCCACCGCCATCTTCACGGCCTCGTCGGGGAAGGTGCTGCGGAGCTGATCGCTGACGGGCAGCCTCTCCACGTAGACGACGGCCCCCAGACGCGCCTCCTCGCAGATGTGCCGCAGGTCCCGCGCCAGGCCATCGCTTATGTCGATGGCGCAGCGGATCCCGGCCCGCACGAGCCCCCGGCCCAGCTCCACCTGCGGCCGGGGCCGCAGATGCGCCCGTCGCAGATAGTCCGCCACCGTCCGCGAAGCCGCGCGGCCCTCAGTGAGAAGGCGCAACCCGCCCGCCGCGTTGCCCAGCGAGCCGGAGACGGCGATGGCCTCGCCGGCATGGGCGGCGTCGCGGGTGAGGAAGATCGGCTCGCCGCGGGGGGCCACGCTCGCCCGGCCCCAGATGGCCACTGTAGCCGCCGTCTGGGCGGCGCGCACCAGGTCGCCGCCGGCGATGACGACGCCGTACTCGCGGCCCAACGCCGCCATGCCTCTGTAGAAGGCGATCACGTCCTCGACCGGGAAGTCGCTGGGAAGGGCGAGCGTGACGAGCGCGTACTCGGGGATGCCGCCCATGGCGGCGATGTCGCTCACGTTGACGGCCAGCGTCTTCCAGCCCAGGTCGGCCCAGGCCACGCCCTCGGCGGGGAAGTGGACGCCGGCCACCAGGGTATCGGTGGTAGCCAGGTTGGCGACGCCCGTGCTCTGCCAAGCGGCGGCGTCGTCCCCGATGCCGACCAGCAGGCGGGAGTGGCGTCCCAGGGCCGCTTTGGCCTTCTCCTGCCCCCCCAGCTCCTGCTTGATGCGGGCGATAAGCTCGAACTCACCCAACTCCGATATCTTCATGCCTCCGATTATACCTTCCGTCTCCGCCCGCCCTCAACCAGGACGGCGTCGCATTCTGACCTGAGATGGTAGAATAGGGAGCGGTCGAGCATTATACCCGCCGACCGCCGGAGGAGAGCCATGCGTATCGCTATCGTAGCCGACATCCACTCCAACCTGGCGGCATTCCAGGCGGTGCTCCATCACGCCGAAGGGACGGGCCCTATCGACCGCCTCTGGTGCCCCGGCGACATCGTCGGCTACGGCCCCGACCCCGGCGCCTGCATCGCCCTCATCCGCCGCTACCCGCACACGGCCGTCGCCGGCAACCACGACCTGGCGGCCATCGACAAGATCAGCACCGCCGGCTTCAACGCCCCCGGCGCCCGCGCGGCGGCCTGGACGGGAGCGCATCTCAAGTTCGAGGAGCGGGAATACCTGGACGGGCTGCCCGAGGTGACGAAGGAGGGGGAGTTCACGCTGGTGCACGGCAGTCTGCGGGCGCCGGTGGAGGAGTACATGGTCTCCCTGGAGGCGGCACGGGAGCAGTTCCGCCTGATGGAGACGCGCTACAGCATCCTCGGGCACACCCACCTGCCCTTCCTGGCCGAGGAGCTGACGGACGGCAACATAGACATGGAGCCGTGGTGGGACGGCGACCGCGTGAAGCTGGGGGAGAGGCGTCTGATCATCAGCCCCGGCGGGGTCGGCCAGCCGCGCGACGGCGACCCCCGCGCCGCCTACGCGCTCTACGATACGGAGGCGGGGACGCTCACGCTGCACCGCGTGGAGTACGATATCGCCAGCACACAGGAAAGAATACACGCGGCGAAGCTGCACTTCTGGCTCGCCGAGCGCCTCAGCTTCGGCCGGTAGCCGGAGCCGACCGGCACGGCCTCTAGCCGATGATCTTGTCCAGGCGCTCGCGGGCCGCCAGCGCCTCCTCGACGATACGGTCGACCAGCTCCTTCACGGTCGGCACGTCGCGCACCAGGCCGACGCTCTGGCCCATGCTCACCAGCCCGTCCTCCATGTTACCGGTGTCGACCACGTCCGGCCCCTGCCTCACGAGCACCGGCAGCATCTCCTCCAGGGTGGCACCCCGCTTCTCCATTTCGACTACCCTCTCCACCGGGGCGTTCTTCACGAGCCGCGAGGGGTTGTTGATCGACTTCATGCAGTAGACGGTGTCCGTCTCCGCCGCATGGACCATCCACTCCTTGAACGCGGGATGGCCGCGACACTCCTTGGTCGCCATGAAGCGGGTGCCCATGAGCACGGCATCGGCGCCCAGCGCCAGCGCCGCCACCAGACCGCGGCCGTCGGCGAAGCCTCCCCCCGCCACCACCGGTATCTTCACCGCGTCGACCGCCGCCGGCAGCATGACCAGCGTCGTCACCTCGTCCATCCCCGGGTGCCCGCCCGCCTCGTGCCCCACCACGCCCACGGCGTCGACGCCGAGGCGCTCGGCGGTGCGCGCGTAGCGGACGCCGGGCACCTTGTGCATTATCTTGACGCCCCCCGCGTGCAGCGGTTCGACTATCCCCTGCGGGCTGCGGCCGGAGGTCTCGACGACCGGTATCTTCTCCTCCAGCGCGACCTCCACCCACTTCTCGATCGGCTGGGGACGCACGGAGGCGAAGAGGTTGATGTTGAGCCCGATGGGCTTGTCCGTGAGGCCGCGCGCCCTGTGGATGTCGTCCCTCAGCTCCTCGATGGTGGGGTAGGTGGCGGCGGTGAGGAACCCCAGCCCGCCGGCCTCGGCGAGCGCCGCTATCAGCTCCGCGCGCCCCACCCAGAACATGCCGCCGCATATGATCGGATACTTGATGCCGAACATCTTGGTGATCCGTGTCTCCAGCATGAGGGACGGTTCTCCTTTCCCACTCGAGGGGCCGAGGGTATCTATTTCACCTTCGCCAGCTTGCTCGCCGCCTCTACTCTCTCCGGATGCAGCGCGGCGTTGAGGACTTCGTCCACGTGGCCCGCCAGGATGAACTCGATCTCCTGACGGACGTCGGGGGCGAGCTCCTCCAGGTCGGGCTCATTCTCCCTGGGCAGGATGATCCGCTTGATGCCGGCGCGGTGGGCGGCCAGCGCTTTGTCCCTGATCGCCCCCACGGGGAGGACTTTCCCCCGCAGTGTGATCTCGCCGGTCATCGCCACGTCTCTGCGCACCGGCCGCTTCGTCAGCGCCGACACGAGAGCGGTCGCCATCGTCACCCCCGCCGAGGGCCCGTCCTTGGGGATCGCGCCCGCCGGGATGTGGATGTGCATGTCGCAGTTCTCAAACGCGCCGGCCTCTATCCCCAGCTCCTGGGCGCGGCTGCGGGCGTAGGTGACCGCCGCCTGCGCCGACTCCTGCATGACATCGCCCAGCTTGCCGGTCAGGGTCAGACGCCCCTTCCCCGGCACGCAGGTGGCCTCGACGTGGAGAATGTCGCCGCCGACGGCCGTCGCCGCCATGGCGGTGGCCACGCCGACCTCGTCCTTCTCCCCGGCCAGCTCCCAGAAGACGCGCCGCGGGCCGAGGAAGGTGCTCAGCGTGTCGACGGTGACCTTGACGCTCTTCGTCGTGCCGCGGACGACCTCACGGGCCACGCCGCGGCAGATGGCGCCGATCTCGCGCTCCAGGTTGCGGACGCCCGCCTCCCGCGTGTAGCTCCGGATGACGTCCAGGAGGGCGTCATCCGCGATCTTGACCATCCTCTTCTTCAAGCCGTTCTCGTCCATCTGGCGGGGCACGAGGTAGCGCTTCGCTATCTCCAGCTTCTCGCGCTCGGTATAGCCGGGGAGCTCGATGATCTCCATGCGGTCGAGCAGGGGCGCCGGGATGGGGTCCGTGAGGTTGGCGGTAGTGATGAACATGACCCGCGAGAGGTCGAAGGCGACATCGAGGTAGTTGTCGACGAAGGTGTAGTTCTGCTCCGGGTCGAGCACCTCCAGCAGCGCCGAGGCCGGGTCGCCCCGGAAGTCGATCCCCAGCTTGTCCACCTCATCGAGCATGAACAGCGGGTTGTTGGACTCGGCGCGGCGGAGCCCCTGGATGATCCGTCCCGGCAGAGCGCCGACGTAGGTCCGGCGATGGCCGCGGATCTCCGCCTCGTCGCGCATCCCCCCCAGAGACATGCGCACGAACTTGCGCCCCAGCGCCCGCGCTATCGACTGCCCCACCGAGGTCTTGCCCGTGCCCGGCGGCCCCACAAAGCAGAGGATGGGGCCCCGGCTGTCCTTCTTGAGCTTGCGGACGGTCAAGAAGTCGAGGATGCGCCGCTTCACCTTGTCCAGGCCGTAGTGATCGGCGTTGAGGACCTCCTCGGCGCGGGCGAGGTCCAGATTGTCCTCCGTGCTCTTGTCCCAGGGGAGGCTGACCAGCCATTCCAGGTAGGTGCGGGAGACCTGATACTCGGCGGCGGCCTGCGGCATCGTGGCCAGGCGCTCCAGCTCGCGCTCCGCCTCCCGCTGCGCCTCCTCCGGCATATGGGCCTCCTCCGCCCGCTTGCGCAGCTCACCCAGCTCCGGGCTCAGCTCCGATTCGCCGAGCTCCCGCTGGATCGCTTTTAGCTGCTCGCGGAGGATGAACTGCCGCTGGTTCTTCTCCAGATCCCCCCTCACCTGCGACTGGATCTCATTCTCTACCTGCAGGACCTCGACCTCCCGTTGGAGGTAGCCGGTGACCAGCCGCAGCCGCCGCGCGACGTCGACGGCCTCCAGCGCCGCTTGTCTCTCCTCCGTCTTGATGTTCAGGTGGGCGGCCACCATGTCGGCCAGGGTGCCGGGGGAGGTGATGGCGGAGGCGGCGAGCGCAAGCTCGTCCGGCAGGGCGTCGGAAAGGCTCACCACCTTCTCAAACAGGGAGAGAGCGGTGCGCGTGAGGGCCTCCAGTTCAATCCCTTCCTTGGCCCGGTCGCGCACGCTCTCCACGCGCACCCGCAGAGAGGGCTCCGCCTGCTCCGTCGCCAGGAGCCGGACGCGGATCGCGCCCTGAATGATCGCCTGCACGGCGCCGCTCTGATCGCGCATCATGCGGATAATGGAGGCGGCGGTGCCCATGGCGTAGGGCTCGCCGTTGTGACTCCCCTCCGCGCCCGGCTTTTGCGCGAACAGGGCGACCATCTTGCTGGGGCTCGCCGCCGCCTCGACCACTGCCTGCACCACCGCCGCATCGGCCGAGGCGAGGGGCACCATGAGGCCGGGGAAAAGCACGATGCCGCCGCTCGCGATCGCCGGCAGCAGATCCGGCGCTTTCACCGGCGGCTGCGGCGGGGGAGGCGCTCCCGGCGCCCCTTCTCCCGCTCCTTGTCCTTCGCCGTTCTCCTGCATGCTCTCCTTCCTCAGAGAGCGTCACTCGCTAGCCGGTCGCTCGACTATTACCCGCACCCGCTGAGGACGCCGCCGCTCCAGCTTGGGCAGCACGATACGAAGAAAACCGTCGGAGTAGGAGATCTCCGCCCTATCGGGATCCACGGGGGCCGGCAGAGCGACCACCCGCTGGAAGGGGCCGTACCATATCTCGACCTGTGCGTGCCGGTGATGGGGCTCCACACGGCGATCGCGCTTCTCGCCCCGCAGGGCCAGGCGGTCGCCCGTGATCTCCACCTCTATTTCCTCATCCCCAATCCCCGCTATCTCGGCCACCACGACGACGTGCCCCGCCGTCTCGAAGACATCGACAGGCGGCTCCAGGACGGGCAGGCGGAAGCTGGGCCGGCCGGGGTGGCCGGCGCAGAGCTTCCTCCATATCTCTTCCATCTCCCCGCGCAATCGCTCAAACTCCGAGAAATGGGCCCCGCTGTCCGGCATGACCCCTGTCTCCCTACCCCAGCCGGGCTGCTAAGAGAATGCGCCGCCTGGACTTAGATTAGCCACCACCCGCTGAGAATACAAGCGAAACGGTACCGCACCGCCGGAGGGAGCAGCCTAGCGGGCGGGGGTGCGCTTCTTCCCCGCCGGAGGCTCACCTTTCCCCTTCGGCGCCGGCTTCCTCGGCGCGGCCTTCGCCGCTGTAGGCTTGTCCTTCCCCTTCGGCGCCGGCTTCTTCAGCGCCGCCTTCGCCGCCGGCTTCGCGCCGCTGTCTTCTTTCTTCCGGCCGCGCCCGGCGCCCTTCGTCGGCGGCTGGTCCACATCTATGCAGGAGATGGATGCCACCGCCTCCCCATGCCCGACGTCCATCAGGGTAACCCCCTGGCTGGGCCGACCGGCCAGTCGGATGCTGTCGATGCGGGTGCGGAGGATTATGCCCCCCCCCGAGATGATCATCAGCTCCTGCATATCGTTGACCGTCCGCGCCGCCACCACCGGCCCCGTCTTTCCCGTGATCTCATGGGTCACCACCCCGGAGCCGCCGCGATGATGCCGCGGATACTGCTCAAACAGCGTCCTCTTACCAAACCCGTTCGCCGTCACGGTGAGCAACTGCGACTCCCCAGCCACCACCTCCATGCTCACCAGCCGGTCCCGCTTCCCCAGCGAGATGCCCCGCACGCCCCCGCTCTGGCGAGAGGCGGAACGCAGCTCCCCCACCGAGAAGCGCACCGAACTTCCCCCGCCTGTTACCAGGACGATCTCGTCGTCATCATGCACCTGCTTGGCGGTGACCAGCTCATCGCCGGGCTCCAGGTCCATGGCGATGAGACCGGCCCGTCTGACCGACTCGAACTCGGAAAGAGGCGTCTTTTTCACCTCTCCCCTTGCCGTCGCCAGCACGAGGAAGTCCTTGTCAAAGCTGCGGACGCCTATCATCGCCGTCACCGACTCTCCCTGGTCGAGCTCGATAAGGTTGACCAGGGGCATCCCCCGCGCCTGACGCTTGGCGTCGGGGACCTCATGCGTCCGGAGTTGGAAGACGCGGCCGCGCTCGGTGAAGACGAGCAGGCTATCGTGCGTGTCGGCGACGAGCAGGCGGGAGACGGCGTCGGCCTCGCGGGTCACCATGCCCGTCACACCCTTGCCGCCACGCCGCTGCAGCCGGTAGGTCTCCAGGGGCAGCCGCTTGATGTAGCCGCGGCCGCTGAGGGTGGCGACCACCTCCTGATGGGGTACAAGGTCCTCTTCCGAGAACTCCTGGACTTCCTGGTCGATTATCTGTGTGCGGCGGGGGTCGCCGTAGCTCTTCTTGACCTCCTGAGTGTCCTCTTTGATGAGGAAGTCGATCTTGCGGGGGTTGGCGAGCAGGTCCTCCAAGTAGGCGATCTGCTGGATTATCGCCGCGTACTCCTCCTCGATCTTCTGGCGCTCCAAGCGGGCCAGCCGCCGCAGCTGCATGTCCAGCACCGCCTGCGCCTGCCGCTCGCTCATGTGGAAGGGCGGCTTCATCAGCCGCTCCTTGGCGTCCTCGGCCGACTGGGCGCGGCGGATCGCCTTTATGACCTCGTCCAGGTTCTCCAGCGCCTTGAGGAGGCCCTGCAGGATATGCTCCCGCTCCCTCGCCTTCGCCAGGTCGAACTGGGACCGCCGCCGGATCACCTCGCGCCGGAAGGCGATGTAGTGCTCCAAGGCTCTCTTCAGGCTGAGGGTGCGCGGCTGGCTGTCCACCAGGGCCAGCATGTTCACCGGGAAGGACGACTGCATCGCCGTGTGGCGGTAGAGTTGGTTCCGCACCGCCTGCGCCTGACCGGTGCGGTTGAGCTCGATGACGATCCGCATCCCGTGGCGGTCCGACTCGTCCCGCAGGTCGCTGACGCCGTCGATCCGCTTGCTGCGGACCAGCTCGGCCATGCGCTCGATCAGGGAGGCCTTGTTCGTCAGATAGGGCAGCTCGGTGACAACGATCTGCTGCCGGCCGCCACGGCTGGTCTCTTCGATGTGATCGCAGGCGCGCATGACGATCCGGCCGCGACCGTCGCGGTACGCCTGCTGGATGGCGTCCTGCCTCGCCTCCGTGCCGTCCTTCCGCACCCGTTCGTACCGGAATATGATCCCGCCCGTGGGGAAGTCCGGCCCCCGCACCGTCTCCGCCAACTCCTCGATGGTAGTATCCGGCTTCTCGATGAGGAGGCCGACGGCGTCGCAGATCTCGCCCAGGTTATGGGGCGGGATGTTCGTCGCCATCCCCACGGCGATGCCGTAGGCGCCGTTCACCAGCAGGTTGGGGAGCCGCGCCGGCAGGACCAGCGGCTCCTTTTGGCTGCCGTCGTAGTTGGGGCCGAAGTCTACCGTGTCGCGGTCGATGTCGGCGAGCATCTCCTCCGCGGCCGCCGTCAGGCGCGCCTCCGTGTAGCGCATGGCCGCCGGGGGGTCGCCGTCGACGCTGCCGAAGTTGCCCTGCCCGTCCACGAGCATATAGCGCAGAGAGAAGTCCTGGGCCATGCGCACCATCGCCTCGTAGACGGGGCTATCGCCGTGGGGATGATACTTGCCCAGCACCTCCCCGACGATGCCCGCGCTCTTCTTGAAGGCGTGGGTTGCGCGAAGGCCCATCTCCGACATGGCATAGAGGATGCGCCGCTGCACCGGCTTCAGGCCGTCACGGACGTCGGGGAGGGCGCGGGAGACGATGACGCTCATGGCGTAGTCCAAGTAGGAGGCCCGCATCTCGTCTTCGATCTTTACGGGGCGCACCTTGCCTATGCTCGCGTCAGTCGTCATTTCTCACCGTCCCACCGAATCTAGAGACCGGCTCTGCCGCTAGCGCTATTCTATCACAGGCGTATCTAAGAGGCTCGACGCCTCGGCCACGTCGCACGCCGCCTTCGGCGACGGCTCGCGGCCTCGTCTTCTGAATCTGGGGGGACACCCCCCAGACCCCCTGTCAGGGGACTGTGCCCCCTGCACCCCCGCTCCTGCGAGTTCTCCAGCACCCTGCTAGGGAAGTCAACAAGCTTCAAGGGGACACCCCTTGAACCCCACCAGAGGGGGCAAGCCCTCCGCCAAAGGCGGACAGGCTCTCTGGACTCCCCCAAGGCCATGTCAAACTATTCTGTCAATGACCATCAGCCCGCAAAAGCCAGCCACCAAACGAGGACAACGAAAAGGCAGAGAGCGCGCTCTCTGCCCCGATAGCACATCCAGCCGGCTGTGACGGCCTCTGTCCTACTCCTCCAACTACTCCTCCAACTACTCCTCCAACTCCTCCTCCTCAGCCTCTCTTTCCGTGGCCTCCTGATAGTCCTGGAGCGGTATGTCCCCTTCGGTGGCCACCGTCTCGTGCTCCCACTCCTCCCCCTCCTCCCGCTCCTCCAGCTCCTCCTTCTCATCACCGTCATGGCGGACCAGCCGGTCCTTCACGTAGGGACGGTAGGTATCGCCAGCGGCGGGGGGGAAGGATGGCTTCCCCTGCTGGCTCGGGTGCTGGTACACCTCTCGGATGATGACGCGGACCTCGCCATCGGAGAGGCTGGCGATCGCCGCCACGTAGCGGTTCCCTCCCTCGATGAGGCGCGACAGACGCAGCCCCAGCTTGGGCTCGATCTCGCCCAGGGGCTCGCCGCCGGCCGTCTCCACGGCGACGGTGTTGCCCTGCGCCCGTAGATTGACCGAGTCGCCGGCCGTGAGACCGGCGCGCGTCTCCCCCGCTACTCCCCTGAGGGTCACGATGCCGGTCTTGCCCGTCTGGGCGATGAACAGGGCAGGATCGATGTGCCGGGAGCATTCGCCGCGGGCTGCGGCGAGGCTCTTCCTGACATCAAGGCGCTCCAGGTTCCGGCGGGTGATGCTGTTCCCCGGGTCCAGCTCCAGCGCCTTCTCATAGGCCCGGCGCGCGTCCTCGTTCTCCCCCACCTCCATGAGGGCCTTGCCCAGCCGGTTGTAGGCGTCCACGTCCGAGGGGAAGACGCTGATGATGGCGCGGTTCACAGCCGCGGCTTCCTCCCATCGGCTCTGCAGCGCCAGATGGATCGCCTGCTCCGTTCGCTGCCTCTTTAGGCGGGTACCCTCTCCGGTCTGGAAGTTCATGCCTGCTCCGTCCTCTTATGTAGCTCGGCGATTTTCCCTTTTACTTGAGCGGTTTTCGGGCGATCGCCAGAAATTTCTCTATCGATCTCCTGTCCGCGGCCGCGTTGTCGCAGCACAGGAGAAATACCCGAAAAACAGCATTTAGTCAAGTAGGGGAGGGCCCGATTTTGGAAGAAATCGCCCGCCGGAGCAGGAAAAAGGGGGGATGGTCGGGGTGGGCAGATTTGAACTGCCGACCTCACGGTCCCGAACCGTGCGCTCTAGCCTGACTGAGCTACACCCCGCGAACCGACGGCGTATCCGGCCGCCGTAGAGAAGAGGGCCGGTCTCACAGCCCCAGCGATCATAGCAGAGGTCGCTCGCCCTGTCGAGGCGCCTGCACGTCAGTCAGACCTACCGCAGCCAGCGCCGAGAGGGCCTCTGACCATATTGACGGCTCGCCCTCCACGCATTACACTGAGCCCCGGTGGACACCTCCTCCTCACTCTTGATCGGGCAGAACCGGCCGGCACTTTAGCAATCACCACCCCGGCGGGAGGAGCGAGACAGAGAAGGCTCACCTGTGCGAGCGTCGAACGAGCTGCGACGGGACCTGCTGGCCTTGCGACGGCACCGCTGGTTTCTGATCCTGGTCTTCGTGGTCGCCCTCACGGCGGCCGCCGTCTCCCTCTTCATCGCGCCCGCGAGCGATGAGGCCAGCTTCCGAGTCCGCGTGTCCGTCTTCAGCCTGGCCCCCCTCGCCGAGCCGAACACCCTCGCCATTGTCCCCACCACCGACGACTTCGCCCGCCTCGCCACTTCCCCGGAGGCGCTGGAGAAGACGAGCCAGGCGCTCGGCGAGCAAGGCGTCAACATCTCCTCCGATGAGCTGGCCGCCCAGACGCGCACCGGCCAGAACGCCATCGACTTCACGGTCAAGACGGACGACAGCGACCTCTCTCTAAAGATAGCCAAAGCCTGGAGCGAGGCATTCGCCGCGCTCGCCCCCGCCAAGGCGCCGGACCTGGAACGTCAGGCCACGGGGGGCTACCAGGTCCAGCTCGATCAGGCAAGGGCTCAGCTCGAGCAGAAGCGCCAGGCGCTCGCCTACCTGGGCAATGTCACCCTCCCCGGAGAGACGGGGACAGGCCCTCAGGCGCAGTTCAGCGCTTTGGCGGCGACCTACGAGGCGAAGACCGAGGCCCTGGCCCAGAGAGAGGTGGAGCGGTCGGACGTCCAGAACACGCTGGACACCCTGCGCGCCGCCGTCGCGAGCGGGACATATCTCTCCACCGCCCAGCTCCGCCTGCTCCTCGCGGGGGTGCTGACGGCGGACACGGATCTGGGCCCAACACTCTCCACCACCCAGGCGATCACCGCCCTCGAGCTGCGGCTGGCGGCCCTCGATAGCTCCCTCACCACCCTGCGGCAGGAGGTCCAGGGGCTGGAGGCGACTCTGAACCAGCGCAGCGGCAGTGTGCAACTGGCGACGGCCGAGCTACAGGCCGCCGAGCAGAACTATGAGGCCGCCTCCCGGATCGCCCAGTCCTACGAGCTCGTCGCCCAGCAGCTCACCGTGAGCGTGGCCGTCCTCCAGGGGCCACAGGCAGCGAGAGCGGGCGTGCTGGACTGGACAGCCCGCCTGGCCGCCGCCGCCGCCTTCGCCGCCGTGGTAGGAGTCCTGGGGGCGCTGGCCCTGGAGCAGCTATCGGGAAGGAGAAGCCGCGCCACGCCGGCCGCTCCCCCCAGGCCAGTTGCCCAACCCCTCCCGCGCAACCCTTCACCACCCGCCGGCGTCAGCCTGACGAAGCTGAAACGTGACTCTCCCCAAACAGGCAGCCGGAGGGGCTGGGAGCGCCCTATGCAGTTCACGGCGACAGGCTTGGCCATCCTGCTGCTGGTCGGCGTCCTGGGGACGATGAGCCGGCAGCAGCGCCCTCGCCCTCGACGGGAGGGCCGTGGTAATCTGTGAAGAGCCACGGACGGAGGGTGAGGTTCTTCGCGCAGAGCTCCTCTCAGGGCCCGCATTCCGATGAACATTCTCATGATCTCCGCCCTCGACGTCTGGTCGCTGGCCGACGGAAAGGGCGCCCCGACCCTGTATCGCACCCTCAAGGCCTACGGTGAGAGAGGGCACCACGTCTATTTCCTCGCCCCCACCGTCGGCGCCAACCACTTCGGGCCCCTAACCGAGCCGTCCCCGGAGCCGCCCAAGATCCCCAACGTCACTTTCATTCGCTTTCCCTTGCCCAGCCTGAAACGCTGGCCCCTGCCCCTGCCCCAGCTCGCCGTCAAGGCCGACCAGAAGCTGCGCTTCGCCACCGCCTTCCCCATCATGGCCGCCCGCCGCGCCGCGTCGCTGCTCCGCCGGCGCCGCATCGACCTCCTCTACGCCTACGAGGTGCACGGGGCCCTCGCGCTGCGCCGGCTTCAACGACGCTGGCCGCTCCCGACGGTCTGCCGCTTCCAGGGCACGATCATGCGCCCCGCCCTGGATGACCGGCTCTCCCTCACCCGCCGCTACGAGGAGGTGCTGGCGCTGCGCACCCCCGCCGACCTCTACATCATGACCGACGACGGCACCCAGGGCGACGAGGTGCTCGCCCGCCTCAACCCCCACTCCCAGGGCCGCGTCCGCTTCTGGCGCAACGGCCTCGACCTGGAGAGGCTAATCCCTGCCCTGTCGCGCCAACGGGACGCCGCCCGCAGCGCCCTCGCCGTGCCGGCCGACCGCTTCGTCCTGATGACCGCCTGCGTCCTCCTGCCCTGGAAGCGGGTAGACAGGGCGGTCCGCGCCCTCCCGCACATCCTTGCCGAGCTGCCGGAGGCCCTCCTCATCATCCTGGGAGACGGCGAAGAGAGGGCCGGCCTGGAGAGGCTCGCCCGCGATCTCGACCTTTCGGACGCCGTCCGCTTCGAAGGGGCCGTGCCCCAGGAGGAGGTGCGCCGCTACCTCTGGGCCGCCGACGTGTTCCTCTCCCTGAACGACCTCTCGAACGTGGGCAACCCCCTCCTGGAGGCGATGGCCTGCGCCAGGCCGATCGTGACCGTGGACAGCGGCGCGACCGGCGACCTCATCCGCGACGGCGAGACGGGCCTCCTCCTGCCCTCCGGGGAGCCGGAGAGCGTGGCGCAGGCGGTGCTGCGCCTCGCGAAGGACGCCCGCCTGCGCCGGCGGGTGGCCGACGGCGCCCGCCGCCTCGCCACCGCCAGCTTCTGGAGCTGGGAGGAGCGGCTGAACGCGGAGCTGGAGGCGGTGGAGCGGCTGGCGCTCAAGGATGCGGACGCGGGATGCGAGCCCTCCCCATGAGGTTCCTGCGCGACATCAACCTGGTCTTCTTCACCTACGTCGCCAACTACCTGCTCGCCTTCGTCCTCAGCGTCCTCGTCGCCCGCGGACTGGGCCCCGACGGCCGCGGCGTCTATGAGATCAGCCTGCTGACGATCTCGATCGCCCAGGCGGTCATGAGCCTCGGCGTGGGAGTGGCCAGCCTCTACTACATCGGCAAGAAGACGTACGATACCCGCGACCTCCTGTCGAACAGCCAGTTCATGGTGCTCGCCTCCGCCGCCCTGAGCGGCCTCCTCGTGCTCCTGGCGGCGGGCACCTTCGGGCCGCGCCTCCTCGAAGAGGAGATGCCCTACTGGATATTCGTCTTCGGCGTGCCCCTCTTCCTCAACTTCAACCTCGTCACCACCTTCCTGCAGGCGAACAGCCGCTTCCTGGCGATGAACTCTCTCACCCTCGTCCGTCCCCTCGTCATGGTCGCCCTCCTGATCGGCGGCCTCGTTCTCGGGGGGCTGAACACGACCAACGTCCTCGTCATCTGGTCGATCGCCACGCTCGTTGCCGTAGTCGCCGGCCTCCTGCTGCTGGGGATACGCAACCTCCACCTCCCCACCGTGCTCCGGCCGGACTGGCGGGTGCTGCGGGCGCAGATCACCTTCGGCGTGCAGGGGCAGATGGGCAACGTCCTCCAGCTCCTCAACTACCGCCTCGACAAGTATGTGGTCGTGGCCTTCGTGGGCCTGTCCGGCGTGGGGATCTACGGCGTCGGCGTGGGGGTAACGGAGAGCATCTGGTTCATCGCCAACGCGGTGGCGGTCGTCCTCCTGCCCCACCTCACGAGCACGGGAGAGGAAGAGGCCGCCGCCTTCACGCCGGTGGCCTGCCGCAACACTCTCTTCCTCAGCCTCATCGCCGCCGCCGGCCTGGGGGTCGTGTCGCTGCCGCTGGTGCCCCTCTTCTTCGGCGACGAGTTCTCGGACTCCGTGGTGGCGATATGGTGGCTCCTGCCGGGGACGGTGGCCCTCGCCGGCACGAAGATACTGGCCAGCTACATCTTCAGCCAGGGGAAGCCCCTCCTCAACACCTACATAACCGTAGCCAGCCTCGCCGTCACCCTGACCTGCGACTTCGCCCTCATACCCTTCTTCGGCGTCCCCGGCGCCGCCGCCGCCTCATCCATCGCCTACTCCGCGTCGCTTATCCTCAGCCTGATCGTCTTCCGGCGGCTGTCGGGCCGATCCCTGCGGGAGGCTGTCCTGGTGCGGGGCAGCGACCTCCGCCTCTACCTGGAGACGGCGCGAAACGCGAGAGCGCGCCTCTTCCCCCCAGCCACCGTAGGCGGCGACCCGGAGGGTGGACCGTGACCGAATCCAACGCTCCCCTCCGGCTGTGCGTCCTCGGCGACTTGGAGAGCATCCACACCCGGCGCTGGATGGAGCCGTTCGCGGCGCGCGGGCACGAGCTGCATGCCGTCTCCTACTACCCACCGTCCCTCCCCCTCGAAGGGGTAACCGTGCACGCGCTCCACCCCCAACAGCCTCCGCGGAGCGGCCACACGCCCCCTCCGGCGGCGCCCCCCCCGCGACGGCTCGCCACCGCCATGCCGCCGACGGCGCTGCGCCTGATCAACGCCCTCCGCTATCGCCACCGCGGCCTGTCAAGGGTCATCCAGGAGATCCAGCCCCATCTCCTCCACGCCCACTATGTGGTCGAGTACGGCTTCTTCGCCGCCGTCAGCGGCTTCCATCCCCTCGTTGTCACAGCCTGGGGCTCCGACATACTGGTCGCCGCCCAAACGTCGCCTCTCGGCCGTCTCAGCGCCCGCTACACGCTACGCCGCGCCGACCTGGTGACATCGAACAACAGCTTCATGACGCGCAAGATCGTCGACCTGGGCATACCAGCGGAGAAGGTAGCGACGGTCGTCCTCGGCACGGACCGCTTCTTCCTCGAACAGCCCGAAGCCAGCGTGAACACGCGCGACCCCGATCCCGGTCATCCTCCTACTGTCATCAGCACCCGCTCGCTGGACTCGCCGCTGTATGAGATCGATACGATACTGAGGGCGATGGCGATCGTGCGCCGTCGCTTGCAGACGGCGCAGCTTCTGGTAGCGGGCAGTGGTCGCTTGCAGCCGGCGCTGCAAAAGCTCACCCAGGACCTCGGCCTCGCCGAAAACGTCCGATTCGTCGGCTTCCTCGACCAAGAAGCCCTGCGCGCCGCCCTCGCCTCCGCTCACGTATACGTCTCCGTACCCCGCTCCGACGCCACTTCCGTCAGCACCCTCTCGGCGATGGCGGCCGGCTGCTTCCCCGTCGTCTCCGACCTGCCGACACAAGAGGAGTGGATCGAAGACGGCGTCAACGGCTTTCGGGTGCCCGTCGGCGACGTCGCGGCCCTCGCCCAGCGCATCGGCGACGCCCTCGAGAACGCCGCCCTGCGACGCGACGCCGCGCCCCGTAACCGCCGGCTGGTCGAGGAGCGCGGCCTCTGGGAGGAAAACGTCCCGCAGATGGAGACACTGTACCGGCGGCTCGCGCGACGGGCCGATTAGTCGCCCCCTCTTAGCCAGCATGACCCGATGCCTTTGGCCCCCATCTTGTAGTAAGCTCCCTCTTGAGCAGTCATCCCGGAGAGAAGACGCATGATCGCCACCGGACTCCGCACTTGGGGCACGCCGGGGAGCAAGACCCGCATCGCCCTCCTCGCTGCGACCGTCCTGCTGGCGACGGCCCTGTTCGTCGCCGTGGCCGACTCGCACCCCGATCTGCTGGCGCTGGCGGCGGCGGGTCTCCTCGCGACCGCGATCGCTTTGAGGGAGCCGCGCCTCGCCGTCCCCGTCATCATCCTCGCCCTGCCCCTCGAGATCTCCAAGCTGCTCTTTCCCTTCCTTCCCACGCGGGAGGAGGCCGGCGGCGGCCTGCCCCCGACCTCGATTGTCGATGTCGGCCGCCTGGCGATCGTCATCACCGCCGCCGTCTGGCTCGTCCGGCCGAACCTGGCCCGCTGGGACGCCTTCGCCGGCTCGACCCTCACGATTCCCGCCCTCCTCCTGCTCGCCCTCTACGCCCTCTCCACCCTCTACGCCCGCGACACGGAAGCAGCCCGCTCCGAGAGCATCCGCCTCGCCTTCTTGATCGCTTTCGCCGCCCTCATACCCGTCTTCGTCCGCGACCGCGCCGCCCTGCGTTGGTGCGCGGCGGCGCTCATCGCCTCGGCGGCCCTCCTCGCCGTCGTCGGCGTATACCAGCAGGCCTCCGGCCACTTCTTCTGGAATGAGGGGCTAGGGCTGTACGGCGAGAGGCGGATCAATACCGCCTTTGCGGACCCCAACCACTTCGCCCGCCTCCTTGTTGAGGCCCTCGTGCTGGGCCTGGCGCTCTTCTTCTTCGTCGGCGGCAGGGTGCGCTATCTCCTGCTGCTGCCGGCGATGGCGGTCTGCGCTCTCACCCTTATCTTCACCGGCTCGCGGGGCGCCTGGATCATCGCCGTCGCTCTGCTACCGCTGCTCGTCCTCGTCCTACCGGTGGCCCAGCGTCTCCGGCTGAGCCTCCTGTCAATAGGATCGCTGGCGCTCCTGTGCGCCCTCGGCCTGGGGCTCGTCATCAGCCCCTACTTCCGCGACCGTCTGGGCACCTTCCGTTTCGGCACGGAGGCGACGGGGGCCCGGCCCTACCTGGTGGAGGCGGGCTGGCAGATGTTCCGCGACCATCCCGTCTGGGGGGTCGGCGTCGGCGGCTACCAGGACTCGTTCCTGAACGACTACTATTACTTCAAGGACCCCAAGATCAAGGCCAACGTTACCCTCTCCCACACCTCGGCCGTGACCACCATCGCCGAGCTCGGCGTCCTCGGGGCCGTCGCCTCACTCTTCTTCCTTTACCGCTGGGGACGCCTCGGCTGGCGACTCCACCGCCGCTCCCGGAGCGAAGCGCGGGCCCTCGTGCTCGGACTCTGGGCGCTGTCGCTCGTGATCCTCCTCTCCAGCCAGACGGAGGGCCGCTTCTTCGACGACCCTTACCTCTGGCTGGTGTTCGGCCTGGGGGTAGCGCTGGAACGAATCCTGGCGGCGGACGCCCAGGGACAACAGGAGACGGACGCCCGTGCGCGTGTGCTACCTGGCTGACGCCCCCTACATCCACACCCGCCGCTGGGTGCGGCACTTCGCCGGGCGGGGCTGGGACACGGATGTCATCTCCTTCCGACCGGCCGATATCGAGGGCAGCCGCGTCCATTACGTCGACGGCTGGGAGCGGCTGGGGAAGCTCCGCTACCTCATCCACACCCGCCGCGTCCGCCGTCTCGTCCGCGACCTGCGACCCGACCTCGTCCATGCCCTCCACCTGACCAGCTACGGCTTCCTGGCCTCCCTCGCCGACGTCCACCCCTGCGTCGTATCCGTCTGGGGCACCGACATCCTGCAGGCCCCCCGTCTGAGCCCCTTCCACCGGGCGATCACCCGCTACGCCCTCCGTCGCGCGGACCACGTGACCGCGACCGGCGCCCGCCTCGCCGAAGCGACGCTCCGCTATGTCCCCCCCCGCAAACCGGTCACTGTCATCCCCTACGGCGTCGACCTGGAGCAGTTCCGTCCCCAGCCGCATGACAGGCGCAGCGACGTCACGATCGGCAGCGTGGGCCGTCTCTCGTCGGAGAAAGGGCTGCGCTATCTGCTGCAGGCATTCGCCCAGATAGGGGCCTCTCAGCCACGCGTCCGCCTGATCCTGGCCGGCGACGGTCCAGAACGTCAGCGTCTGGAGCGACTGGCCGCCCGCCTGCGAATCGACGACAGGGTCAAGTTCCTGGGCGAGGTCCCCCACGAGCAGGTCCCTCAGGTGCTCGCCCGCCTCGACATCTTCGCCATGCCCTCGACCTACGAGGGCTTCGGCGTGGCGGCGATAGAGGCGGCGGCGATGGAGGTGCCCGTCGTCGCCTCCAACGTCTACGGCATCCCCGACGTGGTCGATGACGGCGTTACCGGCCTCCTCGTCCCGCCCAAGGATGTGCCCACCCTCGCCCAGGCCCTCCGCAGCCTCATAACGGACGCGGAGCGGCGGCGGCAGATGGGCCGCGCGGCACGGGCGTTCGTCGCCGAGCGCTACTCCTGGGAGAAGAACACGGCCCAGATGGAAGCTCTCTACAGGGAGATGCTGGAACGGCCCCGCTCCCCATGAGGGGGAGTGCAGAGGGGGAATCCCCCCTCTGCCGGGGGTCACAGGGGGTGTCCCCCTGAAGCTTGCCGACTTTCCTAGGGCGGGCGGGTGGGAGCAACCAGGCTCATGTTACGGCGAGAACGCCGACGCCGCCCACTGCGCACAACGCCCCCCAACGATGCCCCGCAACGAGCCGCAGACGGCGAAGGGCGGCGGTTTACAGTATGGGGCAGCCGTGCTAATGTTTCTAAGGCGTCTGCCCTAACGAGTGACTGCACCTGAACCACATCCGAACCGCCCGGAGCACTAGGCCGAGAAGAAGATGCCAAACGGCACCGATGGCCAGCCCTTTGTCTCTGTACTTATACCGATGCACAACGAGGAACGCCACATCGAGTCCTGCCTCCGCAGCCTCGCCCGCCAGGACTACCCCCGCGAGCGCTTCGAGGTGCTGGTGCTCGACGGCGCCTCCAGCGACGGCTCCCGCGACATCGTGGAGGAGTTCGCCGCCGGGGACGATCTCAACCTGCGTCTGATCGACAACCCGGGGCGCACCACCGCCCGCGGCCTCAACCTCGGGATCGCCCACGCCCGCGGCGACGTGATAGCCCGCGTCGACGCCCACGCCGCCGTAGCGCCCGACTTCCTGCGCCAAAGCGTCGACGCCCTGACAACGACGGACGCCGACGGCGTCGGCGGTCCCATCGAGAGCGTGGGCCGGGGCCTCATCGGGGAGGCGATCGCGATCGCCATGTCCTCCCCCTTCGGCGTCGGCAACGCCCACTTCCGCTATAGCCGGGAGGCGCAGTACACCGACACTGTCGCCTTCCCCGCCTACCGCCGCCAGATATTCGACCGTATCGGCCCCTTCGCCGAAGACGTCGACTACGGCGAGGACGATGAATTCCACTACCGCCTGGGCGACGCCGGCGGCAGGCTCCTCCTCACCCCCAAGATCAGGTCGACCTACTACACCCGCTCCTCCCTGCCCGACCTCTTCCGCCAGTACCTTGCCTACGGACGGGCGAAGGTGGAGGTGCTGCGGCGACACCCCGGCCAGGCGCGGCTGCGCCAGTTCGTGCCCGCCGCCTTCGTGACGGCGCTGCTCGGCCTGGGGCTCCTCTCCCTGGCGGCGCGGCCCTTCCGGCGGCTGCTGGCGCTGCTGTTGGCGGTCTACCTCCTCGCCTCGTCGCTGGCTTCCCTGCGCATCGCCTCACAGCGGGGCTGGCGCTACGCCCCCCTGCTCCCGCTGGCCTTCGCCTGCCTTCACACCGCCTACGGCCTCGGCTTCCTGGGGAGCCTGCTGCGCCTCCTCGCCGGACGGTCGAGCGCCCGGCTTTGCCCATCGGAGACGGGAGAATGACCGACTCGCAGCGAAAGGACGCCATGACAACCGAACCGCAGACCAAGCCCCTCCCCTTCTGCCAGCCAGACATCGGCGAGGACGAGATCGCCGAGGTCGTCGACACCATCCGCTCCGGCTGGCTGACCACCGGCCCCAAGACCAAGAAGTTCGAGGAGCGCTTCCGCGAATACGTCGACAGCAAGTTCGCCGTCGCCGTCAGTTCCTGCACGGCGGGGCTGCACCTGATACTGAACGCGGCGGGCATCGGCGAGGGCGACGAGGTCGTCACCACCCCCCTCACCTTCTGCGCCAGCGTCAACGTCATCATCCATCAGCGGGCCACGCCTGTCCTCGCCGACATCTGCCTCGACGACTACAACATCGACCCCGAGCAGGTGGAGCGCCGGATAACGCCGCGCACCAAGGCGATACTCGCCGTCCACTACGGCGGCCACCCCTGCCGGATGGACGAGCTGCTGGCGATCGCCCGTCGCCACCGCCTCCTGCTGATCGAGGATGCCGCCCACGCCGTCGGCGCGCACTACCGGGGGAAGCCGGTCGGCTCTCTCGGCGACGCCACCGCTTTCAGCTTCTACGTCATCAAGAACCTGACGACCGGCGAAGGCGGCATGGTCACCACCGACAACCCGGAACTGGAAGAGAAGGTCCGCCTCCTCCGCCTCCACGGCATGAGCCACGACGCCTGGAAGCGCTACGACGCCCGCGGCTCCTGGTACTACGAGGTGCTCATGCCCGGCTTCAACTACAAGATGACCGACGTGCAGGCCGCGCTCGGCCTCCACCAACTGGCGCGGCTGGAGGGGTTCATCGAGAGGAGGGCGCAGATCGTCGCCGACTACGGGCGCCGTCTCGGCCGCCTCCCCGAGCTCACCCTCCCCCAGACGCGGCCCGAGGTGCGCCACGCCTGGCACCTCTACCCGATCCGGCTGGACGGGGAACGGCTCAGCATCGGCCGCGACCAGCTTATCGAGGAGCTGAAGGAGAGGGGCATCGGCACCTCGGTGCACTTCATCCCCATTCACTATCATCCCTACTATCAGCAGACGCTCGGCATCAAGCCGGGGGACTTCCCCAACACGGACAGGCTGTTCGCCGGTCTCCTGTCGCTCCCCCTGTTCCCCCGCATGACGAACGCCGATGTCGCGCGAGTGGGCGACGCCATGGAGGAGATCGTTGTCAGCCACAGACGCTAGAGGCTTCCCCCTTCCCGGGGAGCTTTTCGACCGCATTGCCGCCTTCCTGGGAGTGGCCGTGCTCGGCCCCCTGATCGCCCTTCTCGGCCTGCTCGTCAAGCTGGAGTCCCCCGGCCCGGCCTTCTTCAAGCAAGACCGGATAGGCCTGCGCGGCAAGCCCTTCACGATGATCAAGTTCCGGACCATGACGGAGAACGCCGACCAGATCTGGGCGCCGCCCCAGCGCGTCAACGACTTCTCGACGTTCGTCTTCCACTCCATATGGCCGGACAAGCGGGTGACGCCACTGGGCCGCATCCTGCGCCGCGCCAGTCTGGACGAGTTGCCCCAGCTCTTCAACATCGCGCGGGGCGACATGCGGCTGGTGGGACCGCGCCCCGACGAGCCCTACCTAGTGGAACAGTACCGGCCGGAGTTCCATCGCCGCCACGACGTCAAGCCGGGCATCACCGGTCTCGCCCAGGTCAAAGGCCGCTCCGATTTGACGTACTCCCAGATGATGGCTTACGATCTCGAATACGTTGACCACCATCGCTTCTCACGGGACCTGGCCATCCTGGCCCGGACCCTGTCGGTTGTCTTGCGCAAGGAAGGCGCCCGCTGACACCTGCCCTGCGCAGGCCCTCTGGGGAGGAGGCGGCTAGATGAAGATACTCGATGCAGGCCAGCTCAAGCTGTTCATCCGCGGCCTGCCGTCCCTCCTGGTGGACTTCCTCATCGTCATGGCGAGCTACGCGGCGGGGCTCCTCCTCAGATTCGACGGCAACGTCCCCGGAGAGTCCTGGCGCTGGCTCCTCTGGGCCGTCCCCATCATCGCCGTAGCCTATCTCTTCGCCAACCTCGTGTTCGGCGTCTACCGCACCGCCTGGCAGTACGGCAGCATCATGGACGGCTTCTACCTCGGCCTCTCCGTAACGCTGGTGACGCTGCTCGCCTTCGGCATCAACGCCATGCTGGAGCACCGCCCCATCCCCCTGAGCGTGAACCTTATCAGCGGCGCCCTCATCCTCCTCATCATGGGTATGGTCAAGCTGTCCCCCCGCCTGCTCACGGGGACGGCCGCCCCCTTCCGGGCGGCCTGGGGGGTAACCTCCAGCAAACGCCTGATCATCGTCGGGGCGGGCAGCACCGGCCAGCTCCTGGCGAAAGAGATACTCCAGAACCCCCAGTGGCGCTACCGCACCGTCTGCTTTGTCGACGACGACCCCAAGAAGAAGGGGGTACGCATCCACAGCACCCCGGTGATGGGCAACCGCTACGACATCCCCTCCCTGGTCGAGAAGCACAACGCCGACCTGGTCGCCCTGGCGATCCCCTCAGCCAGCGCGCAGAGCATCCATGAGCTGCTCACCCTCTGCGAGTCGACACAAGTGCCCGTGCGCATCGTCCCCGGGCTGGACGCCATCGTCAGCGGCAAGGCGAAGCCCGGCGAGATGCGGGAGGTCACCATCGACGACCTCATCGAACGCGACCGCGTGGACATCGACCAGGAGGGCTGCCGCGGGCTGATCCAGGGCCGCTCGGTGCTGATAACGGGCGCCGCCGGCTCCATCGGCGCCGAGCTGGCGCGGCGCGTGCTCGACTTCGGACCCGCCAGCCTGCACCTGCTGGACGCCAACGAGGGCGGGCTGCACGAGATCCGGGTGGAGCTGCAACAGCGCTCCGAGGAGTGCGAGATAAGGCCCTGGATGGGCAGCCTGAGCGACAGGAACAAGGTCTTCCAGGCCTTCGAGGCGGCGAAGCCCCACGTCGTCTTCCATTCCGCCGCCTACAAGCACGTGCCCCTCCTGCAGGAAAACCCCGACCAGGGCTTCCTCGTCAACGTGCTGGGAACGCTGAACATCTTCCAGGCCGCCCGCCAGGTGGGCACGAAGAAGGTGATATTCCTCTCCAGCCACGCCGCGATGAACCCATCCAGCGTGATGGGCGCCACCAAGCGCATCGGTGAGTTGCTGGCGCGCTCGCTGGGAGATGACCGCACCGCCTTCGCCACCGTCCGCCTCGCCAACGTCATCGACAGCCGCGGCGGCGTGCTGAGCACTTTCTGGCGCCAGATCCAGAAGGGCGGCCCCGTATCCGTAACCCACCCCGACGTCGCCCGCTACTTCCTCACGGTGCACGAGGTGGCCAGCCTTATCTTGGAGGTCGCCGTGCTCGCCGAGACCGGCAACGTCTTCGTCCTCGACGTGGGCGAGGAGATCAAGATCGCCGACCTCGCGGAGCGCATGATCCGCTCCAAGGGGATGGAGCCCGGCCGCGACATGGAGATCGTCTTCACCGGACTCAGGCCGGGCGAGAAGATCCGCGACGACGTCGTGGGCGAGGGCGAGAAGCTGACCCCCACCTCTCATGCCAAGGTCTTCCTCGCGCGCGGGCCGGCGGCCTGCCCCGCCGACGAGCTGCTGCGCCGCATCGCCGAGATGGAGCTGATCCTGCCCCGCGGCCCGGAGGCGATCGTCGCCCAGCTCCACGAGATCGCCCGCCTCGATCTGCCTTCCGAACAGGCGGACGTGCCGTCCACCTCTCCCACAACCGGCCTCAACCCGAACTAGGGTCCCCGCCGTGAAGATCGTCTCTGTGGTGGGAGCGCGGCCCCAGTTTATCAAGGCAGCGACGGTCAGCCGCCACCTGCGCCGCGCCCATCAGGAGGTGCTCGTCCATACCGGCCAGCACTACGACGAGCAGCTATCGGATGTCTTCTTCGCCCAGCTCGATCTGCCGGCGCCCGACCACCACCTCGGCGTCGGCTCCGCGCCGCACGGCAGGCAGACGGCTCAGATGCTGGAGCGGCTGGAGGACGTGCTGCTCCAGGAGAAGCCGGAGAGGGTCCTGGTCTACGGCGACACGAACTCCACCCTGGCGGGGGCGCTCGCCGCCGTCAAGCTCCACGTGCCGCTGGCCCACGTCGAGGCCGGCCTCCGCAGCTACGACCGCCGCATGCCGGAGGAGGTAAACCGCGTCCTCACCGACCACTGCGCCGACCTCCTCTTCTGCCCCAGCGCCACTGCAGTCGAGAACCTGGCGCGCGAGGGGATCACCGGCGGCGTGCACCTGGTGGGCGACGTCATGTACGACTCCCTCCTCCAGCAGCTCCCCGACGAAGACGCCGCCCAGGAGGCCCTCTCGCTGCAGGGGCTGAGCCCTCAGAAGTACGTGCTCGTCACCGTCCATCGCGCCGCCAACACCGACGACCATGCCCGCCTCGGCACCATCCTGCGGGCGCTGGCGGAGTTGGAGCTGCCCGCCGTCTTCCCCATCCACCCCCGCACCCGCAAGGCGATGGCGGCGTCCGGGCTCTCCCCCGCGCCCAGCGTCGAACTCCGCGAGCCGCTCGGCTACCGCGACATGCTGGCCCTGGAGAGATACGCCCGCACTATCCTCACCGACTCCGGCGGCGTCCAGAAGGAGGCCTTTTTCTTGGGCGTCCCCTGCGTTACCCTGAGAGACGAAACGGAGTGGCCGGAGACGGTCGAGTGCGGCTGGAACGTCCTCGCCGGCGCCGACACCGAGCGCATCGTGGCGGCGGCGAAGCGTCCCGCCCCCCAGGGCGAGCGACCCCTCCTCTTCGGCGACGGCCACGCCGCGGAGAAGATCGTCAGGAGCCTGGAGAGATGATCCACCCCACCGCCGAGGTCTCGCCAAAGGCCAGAGTCGGCCCCGACACGGACATCTGGAACGAGGCGCAACTCCGCGAGGGGGCCGTCGTCGGCGCCGAGTGCAACATCGGCAAGGGCGTCTATATCGACAAGGACGTGGTGGTGGGCAACAGGGTGAAGATCCAGAACCGCGCCTCGCTCTACCGGGGCGTGACTGTGGAGGACGGCGTCTTCATCGGGCCAAACGTCTCTTTCACCAACGACCGCTACCCCCGCTCGATCACGCCGGAGGGGCGCCTCCGCACCGAGGACGACTGGGAGCCGGAGCCGACGCTCGTGCGCTACGGGGCGTCGATCGGGGCGGGAGCCGTCGTTATCCTCGGCGTCACCATCGGCCGCTGGGCGATGGTAGGAGCGGGATCGCTGGTGACGCGCGACGTGCCCGACCACGCCCTCGTCAAGGGCAACCCCGCCCGCGTGACCGGCTACGTCTGCTCCTGCGGCCAGCCCCTCGCCGCGGCGGGCAAGGAGGGGGCCCAGGACAAGTGGCGCTGTCCCGCCTGCGACGCCGTCTTCAACCTTCCACCACTAGGGAACAGATGAAGCCAATCTCTATCTCGCGACCCCTCCTCGGCGACGAGGAAAAGGAGGCCGTCCTGGCCGTCCTGGAGTCGGGGCAACTGGCCCAGGGGCCGCGCGTGCGCGAGTTCGAGGAGGCGTTCGCCGCCCTGTGCGGCGTAAGGGAGGCCGTCGCCGTTTCCTCGGGGACGGCGGCGCTCATGACCGCCCTCCTCGCCCACGGCGTCGGCCCCGGCGATGAGGTCATCACCAGCCCCTTCACGTTCGCCGCCACCGCCAACGCCGTCCTCTTCGCCGGCGCCCGGCCCGTCTTCGTCGACGTGAGCGACAGCGACTTCAACATCGACCCCGCGCTCATCGAGGCGAAGCTCACGCCCCACACCAGGGCGATAATCCCCGTCCACCTCTTCGGCCACCCCTGCGACATGGTGGCGATAACGGCGCTCGCCGAGCGCCATCATGTCGCCGTCATCGAGGACGCCTGTCAGGCGCACGGCGCGGCCGTCGGCGAGCGGAAAGCGGGGAGCTTCGGCAGCGGCTGCTTCTCCTTCTACGCCACCAAGAACATCACCACCGCCGAGGGCGGCATGATCACGACCGAGGACCCCCATATCGCCGAGCGGGCGCGCGTAATCCGCGACCACGGCCAGACCGCCCGCTACCGCGCCGAGACCAAGGGCTACAACTTCCGTATGACCGAGATCGCCGCCGCCATCGGCCTCGCCCAACTGGCGCGGCTGCCGGATCTCAACGAGCGCCGCCGCGCCAACGCCCGCTACCTCTCGCAGCGCCTGCAAGGCGTCATCACGCCGACGGAGCGGGCCGGCTGCCACCACGTCTACCATCAGTACACGGTGCGCGTCCCCTCGCCGCGGCCGGACAGCTCCCAGGCCCGCGACGCCCTCGCCGCCCGCCTAGAGCGGTCCGGCATCCAAACCGCCGTTTACTATCCCATCCCCGTCCACCAGCAGCCCTACTACCGCGACCTGGGCTACGGTGACAGTCTCCCCATCGCCGAGCGCCTCAGCCGCGAGGTGCTGTCGCTGCCGGTGCACCCGGCGCTCACTCCGGGTGACCTAGAGAGGATCGTCGCCGCCGTGAACGAAAGCCCGCAGGAGGCCTAGATGAGCGACTCGCCTCTCCTCGCCGCCGCCGTCATCGGTCTCGGATCCATGGGGATGAACCACGTCCGCATCTACGGCGAGATGGACGGCGTCCGGCTGGCCGCCGCCGCCGACATATCGCCCGAGCAGCGCCGCCTCGCCTCCGAAGACCGCGACCTGCGGGCCTACGAGGACTACCGCCGGATGCTGGCGGAGGAGCGGATCGACCTCCTCTCGGTGTGCGTGCCCACCCGTCTGCACCTCGAGGTCGCCCTCGCGGCTGTCGAGCGGCGCATTCCCCTGCTCGTGGAGAAGCCCATCGCCGCCAGCCTCCAAGAGGGTCGCGAGATGGCGCGCGCCGCCCACGACGCCGCCGTTCCCCTCATGATCGGGCACGTCGAGCGCTTTAACCCGGCGGTGCTGGAGCTGAAGCGCCAGTTGCAGGATGGGAAGCTGGGGCGGGTCTTCCAGGTACAGGCCCGCCGGACCGGCCCCTTCCCCAAGCGGGTGCGCGACGTGGGGGTGGTGCACGACCTGGCGCCGCACGACATCGACATCATGCGCTTTCTCCTCGACTCCGAGGTGGAGAGGGTCTACGCGGAGACAGAGCAGCGGATCAGCACCGAGCACGAGGACATGCTCTCGGGCCTCCTCCGCTTTCGCAACGGCGTCGTCGGCGTCCTCGAGGTCAACTGGCTCACGCCCATCAAGGTCCGCAAGCTATCGGTGCTGGGAGAGAAAGGGCTCTTCACCGTCGACTACCTGGACCAAGCGCTTCTCTTCTATCCCAAGGAGGCGGCGGCCGGCGCCCCCACCCAGATCCCCCTCCAGAAGAGGGAGCCCTTGCGGGTGGAGCTGGAGGCCTTCGTCGAGGCCGTGAGGCTGGGAGAGCCGCCGCCCGTAGGCCCTCGAGAGGGTCTCGCGGCCCTTGAGATCGCCTCCCAGTTGGTGGAGTCGGCCCGCCTTGGCCAGCCCATAGGCCGGGAGGTCTCTCATGAGCGCTGACCTCTCCCCCATCGCCGTCGTCGGCCTGGGCAGGATAGGGCTGCCCCTGGCCGCCCAGTACGCCTCGCGGGGGCTGGAGGTGACCGGCTGCGACATCGACGCCTCGCTCGTGGAGCAGGTCGCTCAGGGTGGCTGCCCCTACCCCGACGAGGAGGGTCTGGAAGAGACCCTGCGCTCCGCCCACGCCGCCGGCCGCCTGACCGCCACCACCGACACGACAGCGGCCGTCGCCCGGAGCAAGGTCGTCGTCATCATCGTCCCCGTCGGCCTGACCGCCGGCAAGCGCGCCGACTTCACCGCCCTCGACGCCGCCGCCCAGGCGGTCGCCGCCGGCCTGCAGCCGGACACGCTGGTCATCCTGGAGACGACCGTCCCCGCCGGCACCACCCGCAACCGCCTCGGCCCCCTCCTGGAGCGCTCGGCACTGCGCGTCGGGCACGACATCCTCCTCGCCCACAGCCCCGAGCGCGTCTTCGTCAGCCACGTCCTCGCCGACCTGCGCACGTACCCGAAGGTCGTCGGCGGCGTGGACGAGGCGAGCGCGCAGCAGGCGGCGGCGTTCTACAAGATGGCGCTTGACGCCCCGGTCCTGCGCGTGGGCAACTGCGAGACGGCCGAGTTCGTGAAGCTCGCCGAGACCACCTACCGCGACGTCAACATCGCCCTCGCCAACGAGTTGGCGCGCTCCGCCGACCGCCTCGGCGTCGACGTATTGGAGGCGATCGCCGCCGCCAACTCCCAGCCCTTCTCCCACATCCACCAGCCCGGCGTCGGGGTAGGCGGCCACTGCATCCCCGTCTACCCTTACTTCTTCCTCGAGGGAGCAGAGGAGACTCAACTGCCGCGCGCCGCCCGTCAGATAAACGACGCGATGGCCCTCTATGCCGTCGAGAGGCTGGCGGGGGCACTGGGCGACCTCAGCGGCAGCACGGTCCTCATCCTAGGCCTCTCCTATCGCCCCAACATCAAAGAGGCCGCCTACTCAAGCACCCTCCTTCTGGCGCGGGAGCTGACGGCCGCCGGCGCGCACGTCCTCGTTCACGACCCCCACTACAACGCCGACGAGATCGACCGCTTTGGCCTCGAGGCGCCCGCCGCCTTCCCTCCCGCCCACACCGACGCCCTCGTCATCCAGGCCGCCCACGACGAGTACCGGGGCCTAGATCCCGCCTCATTCCCCGGCTGCTCGGTGGTGCTGGACGGCCGCAACGCCCTCTCCCGGGAGAAGGTCGAGGCGCTGGGGCTGCGCTACTTGGGGATCGGGAGATAGAAAGAGCCACCCTGCACGCCCTTCGACGAGAGCGCGAGGGTTGGCAGTGCTGGCAGGCCTAGCGGCTATCAGCGGTAGCGGGGAGTATGAAGGGCACCGCTGGTAATAGGCTCGTCCACGTAGAGGTCACCGTTGCGGATCTTGATGTTGAAGCCGCAATCGGGGTTGGTACAGGCCCACGCCTTGAAGTGAATGGGAGCGCCCTGGCTGCCAAAATCGGATAGGGGGACGAGATCCCCCACCTTGCACTTCTGGCACTTCGGTAGACTGGGAATATCCACGAACCACCTCCCCAGCCAGCGTCACTCTCGCTGGCACTCGACAGGCCGCCTGGCCTGCCATCCGGCCTGATACGGGGTTCCATGTGGCCGGAAGTATAGCAGACCGACTTGGTATTTGGCAACATCGGTTGGATCTCTATCCGACTCCGCTCCGGTTCCCCGCTTAACACTCTCTTAACACCTCGTTATCACGGGCTTATTCGCGCCGCCCGATAATCACTATGAGGGCGAATCGCCCTTGCGCTCCGGCCCTGGGAGGATGAATGGCGTTGCGAAGGCGGGGCGCAGCGATTCGCCCGTACTATGTTTGGCCGCCGATGCTGTAAGATGTAGACACAAGGTAATAAACAGATGGCCGCCACGATCCTGGTCGTCGACGACGAGCGGAATATCGTCCAGCTCACCCGCCTCTACCTCGCCAAAGAGGGGTTCGAGGTCGAGGTCGCCTACGACGGCCGCCAGGCGCTGGAGAAGGCGCAGAGCCGCCATCCCGACCTCATCGTCCTGGACGTGATGATGCCGGAGATGGACGGCTTCGAGGTCTGCCGCGAGCTGCGCAAGACCAGCAACGTCCCCATCATCATCCTCACCGCCCGCACCGACGACGTGGACAAGGTCGTCGGGCTGGAGCTGGGCGCCGACGACTACGTGACCAAGCCCTTCAACCCCCGCGAGCTCGTCGCGCGGATCAAGGCCGTCCTCCGCCGCGCCCAGGCCGCAGCCGCGCCGGCGAAAATCCTCGATGCCGGCGGTCTGCGCATGGACGTCCCCCGCCGCGAGGCCACCCTCGACGGGCAGCCCCTCGCCCTGCGCAGCAAGGAGTTCGACCTGCTGGCGACGTTCCTCCAGTACGAGGGGCTGGTGATGGACCGCGAGCGCCTCATCCAGCTCGTGTGGGGCCACGACTTCTACGGCGACACCCGCACCATCGACGTTCACGTCGCCTGGCTGCGGGAGAAACTAGCCGGCTCCCGCGTGCAGATCCAGACGGTGTGGGGGATCGGCTACAAACTGGTGGTGACCGAGGATGCTGACAGGTCTCAGGTCTAAGCTGATCGCGGCCTTCGCCTTCATCATATTCGTCTGCCTCTTCTCCGCCGGCACCGCCTTCGTCGTATTCCTGCGCGACCATGAGACCGAGATGGCGCGCGAGCGGGTGGGACAACTGGCAGAGCCCGTGGCCCTGCGCGTGACCTATCTCGACTGGGTGGGCGTTACCCCAGAACAGATGAAGGTAAGCCTCGTCGAATACGCCGACAACCTGGACGTCCGTGTTCTCGTCGTTGACAGGACAACATCGCGCGTCGTCGTCGATACCCTCGACCGACTCGAGGGGCAGACCCTGGAGGAGCTGGAGCGCTCCGACATCGGCACGGAGAAGGTCGGCTCTATATGGGTCTGGCAGATCCAGTTCCGCGGCGCCGGCGAGAATCTCATCCTGTTCACCCCCCTCGAACGGGTGCCGGCCACAGAGCGCCCCAGCGCTACCATGCTCAGCCGCTACCGCACGGTGGTCGCCGTGCCGGAGGAGGACATAACCTCCGCCTGGCGGGACGTCCTCCCCCGGCTAGGCGTGGCGGGCAGCATCAGCCTCGGTATCTCGGTGGTGGTCGCTTTCCTCCTCTCCCGCTCCATCTCCGGCCCCCTCCGGCAGATCACCCGCGCCTCCGAGGCGATGGCCCGCGGCAAGTACGACCAGCAGATCGATGTCCGCGGCCGCGATGAGGTGGGGCGGCTCGCCTCGACCTTCAACACCATGGCCCGCGAGGTCAACCGCTCGCAGAGCACCCTGCGCCAGTTCCTCGCCGACGCCTCCCATGAGCTGCGCACCCCCCTGACCTCGATCCAGGGCTTCAGCCAGGCGATGGCCGAGGGCACGATCGACACACCGGAGGGGCTGGCGGATTCGGCCCGCATCATCAACGACGAGGCGCAGCGCATGCGCGCCCTGGTGGACGACCTCCTCGAGCTATCGCGGATCGAGGGGGGACAGGCGGCGATGCAGAAGGAGACCCTCGACCTGGCGGACCTGCTGCGCACCACCGTCGAGCGCTTCGAGCGCCGGGCGCGGGAGAAGTCTGTGGATATCCAGGTGGAGGCGCCGGAGCTGCCCAGCATGGAAGGAGACGTGCGCCGCCTGGAACAGGCCTTCGCCAATCTGCTCGACAACGCCGTCCGCCACACCCCTCCCGACGGCAGCGTCGCCGTGCGGGCGCAGGTCGTCGACGGGACGGTCAGGGTGGCGGTACGGAACAGCGGCTCTCTGATACCGGCGGAGGACCTGCCCCACCTATTCGAGCGCTTCTACCAGGTGGGCAAGTCGGGCGGCAGCGAGGGGCACAGCGGCCTGGGGCTGGCCATCGCCTCCGAGGTGGTGCACGCGCACGAGGGGACGATTACGGCCAGGAGCTCGAAGGAAGAGGGGACGGAGTTCACGGTGACGCTGCCCCTGGCCTAGCCGGTGGGTCTGGCATCCGGGCTGGGGTACGGGCGACGCTTCGGCTTGCCCTTTGATTGAATATTGTTTGGGAGAATTTTTTTTCTTGCGAATCTGTCGGGGGCCGTTCTGGTTGATTGACCGTCGACAGGAGGGCGTCGGCGGGTCGGAAGGGAGGGGGCTGTGAAGGTGCGTCCGGTCGTGGGTGGATTATAGCAGGGGCGCGCTGGGAGGGTAATGGGGAAGTGGCACGGAAGGTTGATAGCGGTGGGAGTGGTAGAAGGGGGACTTGACAGGCCAGAGAATATATGTTCTATTATGAACGCCCCCGAACATGGGTGTGTGGAACACAAGACCCAAGCAGTTGACACCGAGGGGCGGGAATCCTAAGATGAGGCAACAGATTACTCACGTTATCGGTTAGTACCAACTGGGGGCTCCCAGCGTGGGGAACTACTACCGATC
>DAOUEO010000054.1:0-2294 GCA_034430455.1 Dehalococcoidia bacterium
GACTGGACCACGCCCGCATGGACGTCCGGTGGAAGCGCCTTCAACTGCTCGGGGCTGGCCGTCAGCGTGCGCCGGCTGAACTGGCCCAGCGCCGAGGCGGAGATATTCTGTGTCAGCTCGTAGTTCAGCCGGTTGTTGAGGATCGAGCCGAAGATGGCGATGCCGAAGGCCGACCCAAGGGAGCGGAACAGGTTGACCCCGGCTGTCGCTGCGCCCAGGTCCCGGTGCGGGACGGCGTTCTGCACCGCCAGCACGGGCACCTGGATCACCATCCCCAGGCCGATCCCCAGCAGCAGCATGTAGCCTGCCGCCTCCCACGCCGATGTCCCGACGCCCAGCCTCGACAGGAGGTACGTGCCGATGACCATGATCGCCGTCCCAATGATAGGGAACATCCGGTAGCGCCCGATCTTGCTGATGATCTGGCCTGACGCAATCGACATCAAGATAACTCCTATCATCAGAGGGAAGAGCTGCAGCCCCGATACGGTCGCGCTCGTCCCCCGCACCACCTGAAAGTAGACGGGGAGATAGGCGACCGCGCCGAACATCGCCATGCCGACGATGAACATGATCACGCTGCTCACCGAGAATATCCACTCCCGGAACAGCCTGAGCGGCAGCAGAGGCTCCGCTGCCCGCCCCTCGTGGAGCAGGAAGACGCCGAGAAGGACGACACCCGCCACGCCCAGACCGATAATGGTCGGCGATGCCCAGGCGTACTCGACGCCGCCCCAGGAGGTGAGCAGGAGCAGCGCGCTGACGCCCGCCACCATCAGCCCCGCCCCCAGGTAGTCGATCTGGTGGCTCAGTCTCCGGAAGGGGAGGCGCAGCACCGCCGAGGTGACGATCAGCGCCGCTATCCCGATGGGGATGTTGATGTAGAAGACCCAGCGCCAGGTCAGGTTGTCGGTGAAGAAGCCGCCCAGGAGCGGCCCGGCGACGGCCGACACCCCGAACACGGTTCCCAGGTATCCCTGGTAGCGTCCCCGCTCTCGCGGCGCCACGATGTCGCCGATAACCGCCTGTGCCATGACCATGATCCCGCCGGCGCCCAGGCCCTGCACGCCCCGGGACAGGATCAACTGGATCATGTTCTGGGCCAGGCCGGAGAAGATCGAGCCCACGAGGAAGATGGCGATCGCAACCTGAAACAGCAGCTTCCGGCCGTAGAGGTCGCTCAGCTTCCCGTAGAGCGGCATCGAGGAGGTGGAGGTCAGCAGGTAGGCCGTGATCACCCACGACAGGTGCTGCAGGCCCCCCAGCTCGCCGACGATTGTGGGCAAGGCCGTCGCCACTACCATCTGATCGAGGGACGCCAGCAGCATCCCTCCCATCAGGCCGACGAACACGATCTGGATCTGCCGGTGGGTGAGCGGGACCGGGCCGTTGGCGGCGGACCCGGAACCGGTGATGCTGCTCATTCTTGCTCCGAATTGAGTTTGGGGATCTCCACCGAGTCGGCGGCGGCTGGGAGTTCCTTCAGAAAGTCCACGAGGCGGCGGACCGCCTCCGCTCTCATTGTCGCAGATATGCGGCGACGGATCGAGCCGCTGCCGTGGGGGCCTCTCCTGGTTGCCCTGAGTGCCGTCCTATCCCGCCGTCGACGCTCCGGAGGGCAAGGTTTGTCTCCCGCCTCCAAGCGTGATCGCTTCCTGTTCTCGGCAAGCGCGGCACCGTCCGCCTGACGAAGGGAGAGTGCAGAGAGGGAGAATCCCTCTCTGCCGGGGGTCACAGGGGGTGTCCCCCTGATTTCCTTTGACTTTCCTAGGGCGGGCGGGTGGGAAGAACCACGCCCATGTTGCGGCGACCACGCCGACGCTGCCCATCGCGCACAACGCCTCCCTGACGACAGCCCACAACGAAGCGCAGGCCGCGGACCGCGGCGTCCCCTGCCGTTGCGGGCGCCCGCCTTGCGGTCTATACTCACGCCATGAAAGCCCGATCACTCTTGTTGGCGCTGACGCTTTGCAGCGTATTCGTGGGTGCTCCGACCGTCCTCGCCCGCGGGCCGGCCCAGCAGAGCCGGGAGATCGTCGATCAGCTCCTCCTCTCCCTGACCCCGCAGGAGAAGATCGAGCAGCTACTGATCGTCGGCTTCCAGGGCCCCGAGGTGACCGATGACGTCCGCCGGTTCATACTTGACCACAAGATCGGCGGCGTCTTCCTCAGCCGCGAGACCTGCAACATAGTGAACGGGAGCCTCCACGACCCCACGGCCTGCGGCTTCCCCGACGACAGCGACCCCGACACCCCGGCTCAGGTGGCCCGCCTCACTCAAGGGCTGCAGCAGG
>DAOUEO010000055.1:0-7889 GCA_034430455.1 Dehalococcoidia bacterium
GTCCAGAGAGCCTGTCCGCCTTTGGCTGAGGGTTCGCCCCCTCTGGCGGGGGTTTCAGGGGGTGTCCCCCTGATTTCCCAAGACACCCCTAGGGTGGGCGGGTGGGAAGAAGGACGCCCATGTTACGGCGACCACGCCGACGCCGCCCATGCGCACAGGGCATCGCATCGATAGAGCCCCGCCGCTGCCGCGCGGAATCAAGGATGGGTCGGATGCGCCTTCCACTGGCAGGTCATTCAGTAATCTCGCGGTATCCATATCGAGATGAAAATGCTGACTGAGCAAGAGCGCGCCCTGATCCTCGCCGTCCAGGACGGATTGCCCGTCGTGCCGGAGCCCTATCGGGCGGTCGCCGAGCGGCTGGGCACGACGGAGGAGCGCGTCCGGGACCTCCTGCGGGCGCTGCTGGCCAGGGGCGTCATCAAGCGGTTGGGGGCCGTTCCCAACCACATCGCGCTCGGCTTCACCGCCAACGGGATGGCCGTCTGGGACGTCCCCGACGACCGGGTGAGCGAGGCGGGACGCCGGGTGGGCGGCTCTCCCGAGGTGAGCCACTGCTACCGGCGGCCGCGCCGTCCTCCAGACTGGCCGTACAACCTCTTCGCCATGCTCCACGGCTGCTCCCGCGAGGAGGTGCTGGCGGCGGTAGAGCGCATCGCCGCGGAAACGGGGATCGCCGGCCTGCCGCACGCCGTGCTCTTCAGCAGGCGTCAGTTCCGCAAGCGGGGCGCCCGGCTCCCCACGCCCGGCCTCGAATGAGACGGCCTGCCCATCGTCCTCTACGATAGGAGCGCAGGGCCGCTCTCCGACGCCCTCCCGCGTTGACAGGCAGGATCGGCTGCTCTACCATTGAGACAAGACCGAACCCAAGCATAAGTTGTGATTTCCCCCTAAACGATAGGGAGCAGCGCCATGCACAGCACGCTCGCACCCACAGCCAAACGCCTCGACGACTACCTCTCCCTGGTAGGAAGCGAGAAGATCGACGATCTGAAGCGGCTTGCCGAGCCGCTGAAAGGACTGCGGGTGCTGAATCTCAGCGTCACCGCCTTCGGCACCGGCGTCGCCGAGATCTTGCGGTCCTCCGTGCCTCTCTTCAACGACCTGGGCCTCGACTGCCAGTGGCAGGTCATGCACTCCGCTGGGGACTTTGCCCGCGTCAACAAGGTCATGTACCGGGCGCTCGCCGGCTGGCAGACCGAATGGAGCGATGAGATGGCGGAGGCGTGGTACCGGTACGCCGCCATGAACGCGGAGATGTTCCAGGAGGAGTTCGACGTCGTCATCGTCCACGACCCGCAGCCGACGGCGATGCGGGCCCTCGTCGAGAGGAGGTCGAGCCCCCGCTCCCGCTGGATCATGCACAGCCACATGGACCTCTCCTCCGCCCAAAAAGATGCTTGGGAGCTCGTGCGCAGTCACATCGAGGCGTTTGATGCGTTAGTCTTTGAGGACAAGACCTTTGTGGGCGAGGGGATCAAGGCGGCCTCTGTCCGCATCATCCCTCCCGCCATCGACCCCCTGGGGCCGCGAAACATGAACATATCGGCGAAGGCGATAGCAACCATCCTTGGTCGCTACGGGATAGCGGGAGACCGGCCGCTGATAGCCCAGGTGGCGCCTCTGAGCCAGGATAGCGACTCGCTGGGAGCGATCGAGGTGTTTGGGCTCGCTCGGGAGCGCTTGCCCGACCTGCAACTGGTGCTGGTCGCCACCTCGCCGCCGGAAGACCCCGTCTCCCACTCCTACTTCGAGCGGGTGACCGCCGAGGCAGGACAGCGCCCCGACGTCCACATCCTCTCCAACCCCGAACAAGTAGGGAACGTGGAGGTCAACGTCGTCCAGCGAGCGGCCCGCGTGGTGCTGCAACAAGCGTTGCGCCGCGGTTTCGGGATCTGGCTGGCGGACGCCCTCTGGAAGGAGACGCCGGTCGTAGCGGCGCCCATGGGCGGGATCCCGCAGCAGGTGATCCACGACAAGACCGGCTACCTCACCAACAACGTCGGGGAGTCTGCCGACCACGTTGTCGATCTGATACAGGATGCCACGCTCGCGCAACGGCTGGGGGCTGCGGGCCACCAGCACGTCGCCGACAATTTCCTTGTATGCCGGTATTTGGGTGACTATCTGCGCCTCCTCCAAGAGGTGGCCTGACAGCGCTCCCATGACACGAAGCGAATTCAGTGAGTGTAGATTGGGATAAAGAGAGAACCCGGACAACTGGTGACACATGCTGAGCTCCGTCCCCACCACCCCCAAGGCACTTGAGAACTACCGAGCGCTCATAGGCGACGACCCCATCGATGAGATGCTGGAGTTGGCGGCGCCCCTCAAGGGGGCGCGCATCCTGCACGTGAACTCCACGCCGTTCGGGGGCGGCGTAGCGGAGATCCTGAGCTCGTTCGTCCCCCTGCTGGCGAACGTCGGCCTGGCCGCCGACTGGCAGGTGATAAGGGCGGGCGACGACTTCTTCCGCGTGACCAAGGCGATGCACAACAGCCTCCAGGGGATGTTCATCGACTGGACGCCCCAGATGTGGGAGACATGGCTGGAGTACAACAAGATCAACGCCGAGATGTTCGACGAGGACTACGACTTCGTCGTCATCCACGACCCGCAGCCGGCGGCGATCCTGAGCTTCCTCTGCGAGATGCGACAGCGCCGCCCGGCGGGGAAATGGATCTGGCGCTGCCACATCGACCTCACCGACGCCCAGGTCCAGGTCTGGGACATGCTGCGGCCCTACGTCTTGCTCTACGACGCCGCGATCTTCACCCTCCGCGACTACATGAAGGATGACCTGCACGGCCCCACGCTGTTCGTCCTCCCTCCCGGCATCGACCCTCTGACCGCCAAGAACGCGGACATACCGGAGGACACGATCGAGAGCATCCTGCGGCACCACGAGATCGACCCCGAGAGGCCGCTGATCGCGCAGGTGTCGCGCTTCGACCCCTGGAAGGACCCTCTGGGAGTGATAGACGTCTACCGCTCGCTGAAGCGCGATATCCCCGAGCTGCAACTGGTGCTCGTGGCCTCGATGGCCTACGACGACCCCGAGGGATGGGCCTGGTACGAGCGCACCGTGCGCCGCGCCGGCGAGGACATGGACATCAAGGTGCGCACCAACCTGAACGGCGTCGGAAACGTAGAGGTCAACGCCTTCCAGAGGGCGGCGAGCGTGATCATCCAGAAGTCGGTGCGCGAAGGGTTCGGGCTCTCAGTCACGGAAGGACTGTGGAAGGGCCGGCCCGTGGTGGCGGGCAACGTCGGCGGCATCCCCCTCCAGATCGTCGACGGCAAGACAGGCTACCTGGTCAACACAGTTGAGGAGTGCGCCGACCGCGTCCTCTCCCTCCTGCGCAACCCTTTGCTGTCCGACAAGATAGGCCGGGCAGGACGGGAGCGGGTGCGCGACAACTTCCTGATCACCCGCAACCTGATGGACTACCTCCACATCCTCCGGACCCTGGCGGGACTGGAGTCCGCAAGCGAGGGGTGGGCGCTGGCCAACACCGCCAGGCTTGCGGCGGCAGGCGGCGCGGCCTAGGGTCGTCCGCACCCCCCACGCGCACAGCCCCCCAACCACGCCCTGCAACGAAACCCAGACCGCGAAGCGCGACCCGTGGTCGCCCCCTCGGGAACTGCCGGACGAACGCAAGCGACCCGAAGGCTGCCTTAACCAACGCGATCCTCTTCCCTGTTGGACACAAGGCCGCTCTAGGGTATTATCATTCCGCTGACGCATCGCCGGAGAACGCCACATGAGTGGCTGCGTCGGCGGATAGTCCTTCCCTGTGGGTTTCTCCTCGTCCTGTCGGCTACCAAGGTTGAAAGGGATGCGCTGTGCCCAAGGTGCGCGTGAACGACATCGAGATGAACTACGAGCTCCACGGCGAAGGGGAACCGCTGGTGCTGATAATGGGCTTCACCGGCAACCTGGAGGCGTGGCGGCCCCTCCTGCCCGCCTTCGCCGCCGAGTACCGGGTGCTGATATTCGATAACCGCGGCGCCGGACTGACGGACAAGCCTGCCGGCCCCTACTCGATCCCGATGATGGCAGACGACGCGGCGGGCCTGATGGATGCGCTGGGGATCGAGGCCGCCGACGTCTACGGGATATCGATGGGAGGGATGATAGCGCAGGAGCTGGCACTGCGGCATCCCCAGAAAGTGAAGGCGCTGGTGCTGGGATGCACCACGCCCGGCGGCCCCAACAGCCCGCCCAGACCACAGAAGACCATCGAGGCGCTGGCCAGGATCCCCAACGTGAGCGTGGAAGAGGGGCTGGAGATAGTAATGGGCTTGCTGTTCACGGATGAGTTCGCCGCCGCGGACGGGCAGCGGTTGCGGGAGATGACCCTGAACTCCTTCGACCTGCGGACGCCACGCCATGCCGTCCAGGCGCAGGGAGCGGCGATCGCCGCCCACGACACCTACGACCGGCTACCTCAGATCAAGGCGCCGACGCTGGTAATCGCCGGCGAGGCCGACGAGCTGATACCTTCGGACAACTCACCGACCCTGGCGCAGCGAATTCCGGGGGCAGAGCTGGTGACCTATCCCAGGGCGCGCCACGGCTACCTCTACGAGGTTGCCGCGGAGGCTACGGCGGCGGTGCTGGACTTCCTGCGCCGTCATCGAGGGGGGAAGGCACGACTTCAACATCGGATTCCAGGAGCAGTGTAACCGCGCCGAGACCGATCCCTTGAGTCGACAGCGCCGGACACACGCTACCTAGCGAGGAGAACCCCATGCGTGAGCTAGCACTTCGGGCCCTGGACACCGCCCGCAGCCAAGGGGCGAGCTACGCCGACGCCCGGACCGTGGCAAGAAAGAGTGAATCGATCACGGTGCGCAATCAGAACGTGGAGGGCCTCACGGCGGACGAGAGCCTGGGCTTCGGCGTCCGCGTCATCGTCGACGGCTACTGGGGGTTTGCCGGCAGCCAGCGCATGACGGCGGAGGAGGCCGACCGCGTCGCGGCGCAGGCGGTGCGTATCGCCAGGGCCTCGGCGCGGGCCGGTGGGCCGCGGGCGCGCATCGGCCCGCCGGAGGTCCATGAGGACCGCTACCGCACGCCGTTCGAGAAAGACCCCTTCGCGGTATCGCTCGACGACAAGATAGCGCTGCTCCTGCGGGCGAATGAGGCGATGACCCGCGTCAAGGGCATCATGATGGCGGAATCGAGCGTCTACTGTCAGCGGGAAGAGAAAACCTTCGCCAGCAGCGAGGGCAGCCTAATCGAGCAGGATCTCGTGGAGACGGGCTGCGGGCTGGAGGCGACCGCGGTAGGCGACAGCGAGGTGCAGCGACGCTCCTACCCCAACAGCGTGGGACGCCACCAGGGCACGGAGGGCTGGGAGTTCGTGGAGCGCTACGACCTCTTGGGAAACGCCGGGCGGGCGGCGGAGGAGGCGGTGGCGCTCCTCTCCGCGAAGCCCTGCCCAACGGGCGCGACGACGATCATCCTCGACGGAAGCCAGTTGGCCCTCCAGATCCATGAGAGCTGCGGCCACGCGATCGAGCTCGACCGCGTCATGGGCACGGAGGCGGCCTTTGCGGGCACCAGCTTCCTCACCACCGACAAGCTGGGCACCTTCCGCTACGGCTCCGGCGTCGTCAATCTGACGGCGGACGCGACCATCCCCGGCGGGCTGGGCACCTTCGGCTACGACGACGAGGGCGTGCCCGCCCAATCGACGCCGGTAGTGCGCGACGGGCTCTTCATCGGCTACCTGATGTCGCGGGAGACGGCGGCCGCCCTGGGGATGCGCAGCAACGGCGCGGCGCGGGCAGCCGACTGGAACCGTATCCCCCTCATCCGCATGACGAACGTGAACATCGAGCCCGGGGAGTGGACGCTGGAAGACCTGATTGCCGACACCGACGACGGCATCTACATGGAGACGAACCTGAGCTGGAGCATCGACGACAGGCGGCTCAACTTCCAGTTCGGCACCGAGCTCGCCCGCGAGATCAAGAAGGGCAGGCTGGGCGACCTGATCAAGAACGCGACCTATACGGGCATGACGCCCCAGTTCTGGGCGGGTTGCGACGCCGTGTGCAACCGCGACCACTGGGTCGTCTGGGGAACGCCCAACTGCGGCAAGGGCCAGCCGGAGCAGGTGGCCCACACCGGCCACGGGGCGGCCCCCGCCCGCTTCCGCAATGTCCAGGTCGGGCTGATGCGGTAGGGGCGAGACAGAGAGACTAGAGAGATGAGAGAACGCTATGCTGCTAGGTGAGTCCGATCTCAAGAAGATCGCCGACCGCGTCCTGGCGGCGAGCGCGGCCGATCAAACGGAGGCCCTGCTCTTCGCCAGCCACTCCGCCCTCACCCGCTTCGCCAACAGCTACATCCACCAGAACGTCGAGCAGACGGGCGTCGATATCAGCGTCCGCGCCGTCATCGGCAAGAAGATCGGCGTGGCGGCGACGAACATCCTCTCCGACGAGTCGCTCCGCGGCGTGGCCGAGCGGGCGGTCGAGCTGGCCCGCCACCAGAAGGAGAACGACGACTTTCAGTCGCTGCCCGCGCCAGCGCCGCTCGCCCAGGTACGCGCCTTCTCGGAGCGCACGGCCGGATGCACCCCCGAGGAGCGGGCGGATGTGGTAGCGGGCATCTGCGACGCCGCCCGCCGCGCCGGCGTTACGGCGGCCGGCGCCTTCGGGACCTCCGCCGCCGAGGTAGCGGTGGCGAACTCCCTGGGCGTCTTCGCCTATCAGCAGGCGACGACGGCGGATATCAGCACCACCATGATGTCGGACAGCGGCAGCGGCTACGCCGACCGCGTCGCGACCGATATGGCCGAGATCGACGGCGGGGCGCTGGCGGCGGAGGCGATCGACAAGTGCCTGCGCAGCGCCGACCCCATAGCCCTGGAGCCCGGAGAGTACGAGGTGATACTGGAGGAGTACGCGGTCGCGGACATCCTCGACTTCCTCTCCTATCTGGCGTTCGGGGCGCAGGCGTTCCAGGAGAAGCGCAGCTTTCTCTCCGGTCACCTGGGCGAGAGAGTCATGGGGGAGAACATCAGCATCTGGGACGACGGCCTCGCCCCCGACACCATCCCCAACCCGTTCGACTTCGAGGGAGTGCCGAGACAGCGGGTGGACTTCATCGCCGACGGCGTCGCGAAAGGCGTCGTCTACGACAGCTACTACGGCGGCAAGGACGGAAAGGCCTCCACCGGACACGCCCTGCCCGCCGGGATGACATACGGCCCCCTGCCGACCAACATGTTCCTGAAACCGGGCAGCGCCACCAAGGAGGAGATGCTCGCCTCGGTGGAGAGGGGCATCTGGGTGAGCCGCTTCTGGTACACGCGCCCTGTCCACCCCCTGAAGGTCATCGTGACGGGGATGACGCGCGACGGCACTTTCCTCATCGAGAAGGGGAAGATCACGGCCCCGATCAAGAACCTGCGCTTCACGCAGAGCTACCTCGATGCCCTGAGCCAGGTGGAGCTGATCGGCAGGGAGACCGGCCTCCACACGGCGATGGTCGGCGTGAGCCGCGTGCCCGCCCTCAAGATCAAGTCCTGGAACTTCAGCGGCGCCACCGAGTTCTGACCCTCGGAGCGCCAGGACGCCCCCTACCCGCCACGCGTGCCGCCCCAAGATATTGACAACCGCGCGGGCAGTGCTATAATCGCCGCGTTGACAGCTCGCTGCTGATTATCCCCGCTGATTGACCCCCGCCAACAGGGAGGTTGTGCGATGCTACTTAGGGGCTTCGCCTCGAGGCACCGATTCTTGCTCCTGGGGTTAGCTGCTGCCTCCATTCTTCTTCTCTCACAAGGGGTATTCGCATCGCCCGGCAGCACTACGCTGGTGAGCGTGGATAGCGCGGGGAGCCAGGGGAATGAATGGAGTGAGTACCCTGA
>DAOUEO010000056.1:0-3313 GCA_034430455.1 Dehalococcoidia bacterium
ATGCCCTCGCTGCACGCCGCCTACCCGTGGCTCTTCTTCCTCTTCGCGCGGCGGCTGTGGGGGAGTTGGGGGCGGCCCGTCATCGTGTATCCGTTCGCGGTCTTCTTCGCCAGCGTCTATCTGGGCCACCACTACGTCGTGGACATCATCGCCGGCGTCATCTACGCCAGCGCGGTCTACTACCTCGTCTGCGGGCCCGTCGGCGAGTACTTGGCGCAGAGCAGACGGCTACCTACATGGGGCCGCGTACCCGCAGCGCCGATGATCGGGCGCTTGGGGAGGTTGGCCGCCAGCGCGGTCCTCTTCTCAAGCAGAAGCAACGCCGACAGCGCGGGAGCGACTGAAAGCACAGAGAAGGGCAGCATGATGAAAGAGCACACTAAGCGAGATCGCCCACCCAGGCTAGAGAGCGGCAGACGGAGGCCAAGCTGGCGGTTCCTGCGGGAACACTGGTATGTCGCCCTGTTCCTGGCGATCGTGGCGCTCGCGGCGGTGCTCCGGTTCTGGGAGCTGGGGGCGCGCACCTTCCACGGCGACGAGGCGATCCACGCCGGCTTCGCCTGGCAACTGATGGACGGACGCGGCTACGTCCACAATCCCCTGACCCACGGCCCCTTCCAGTTCTTCGGCACGGCGCTCATCTTCGCTCTGTTCGGCGACAGCGACTACACGGCGCGGGTGCTGCCGGCGCTGTTCGGCGCGGCGCTGGTGGCGCTGCCGTTCTTCTTCCGGGGGCACCTGGGGCGGGCGGGGGCCCTCGCCGCGGGGCTGCTCCTCGCGCTCTCGCCGACGCTGCTCTACTTCAGCCGCTTCGCCCGCGGGGACATCTACATCGCCTTCTTCACCCTCGCCCTGGTGATCTGCGCCTGGCGCTATCTGGCGCAGGGAGGGAAACGCTATCTCTACCTGATAGCAGGGCTGCTGGCGCTCAGCTTCGCCACGAAGGAGGTGGCCTACATCATCGCGGCGATGTTCCTGGTGTATCTCGACCTGCTCATCGCGCGGGAGTTCGCCGTCCAGATGGGGATCTCCTCCCCGTCGGGCTGGCTGCCGGAGAGCCCTCCCCCGGCGAAGGAGGAAGCGAGGGAGAGCCACTACGCCGTGCTGGGCCTGAGTGAGAACGCCTCGCCGAAAGCGGTGCGGCGCGCCTATCGAAGGCTGAAGCGCACGCGCACCGGCAAGACCGATGAAGGGCGACGGCGCATCGAAAAGGCGCACGAGGCCCTGGCAGACGTTCGCCCGGCGGCACGAGCATCTGGGCGCGATGCTGGAGCCGACAGTGTAGGCGCTGAAAGAGAAGCTCGGGAGCCGACGTCAAGCCTGCGACGGCAGGTCCTCACATATGCCGCCCTCCTGCCGACGGCCTGGCTGCTCGTCGCGTTCTGGCCGCTGCTCGGCTCGCTGCGGCGGCGGCTGGGGCTCCGGGCCTTCCCGCGCGCCGGCGACATCCTGGTGCTGATAGGGTGCCTGTCGCTGCCCCTGTACGCGGCGGCGGTGGAGATGCTGCCCTTCGTCGGCGACAGGGGGTACAACGTCAGCGACGAGCTTCTGGTCATGCACGTCACCGTCCTGGGGCTGATGGCCGCCGCCTTCGCCGTCGGCTTCCTGTGGCGCTGGCGCGTGTGGATGGTCTGCTCGGCCGTCTTCTACACTATCTTCATCCTGCTCTTCACGTCGTTCTTCACGAACCCCGACGGCTTCTGGACGGGCATGTGGGGGTCGCTCGACTACTGGCTGGGGCAGCAGGGCGTCCAGTTGGGGAATCAGCCGTCGTACTACTACTTCATGCTCCTGCCGGTGTACGAGTTCCTGCCCCTCGTCTTCGCCCTGGGCGCCGCCGCGGTGTACGTGCTGCGGGGGCAGCTCCGGCACAAGCTGATCGCCCTGGACGCGCTGGCGCTGGTGGTCGTGCTGGCGTTCAGCGGCGAGGGGATGCCGCTCATCGGGCCCTACCGGACGCAGATCGGGTTCCTGGCGGTGATCGAGGCGATGCTCTTGCTCCCGATGGCGGCCCTGACCCGCCTTCTCTTCTTCTGGACGCTGTCGGCGCTGTTCGCCTTCACAGTGGCGGGGGAGAAGATGCCCTGGCTCAGCGTGCATATCGCCCTGCCGCTGTCGATCCTGGCCGGACAGACGCTGGGCGACCTCGTGCGCGGGCTGGAGCTGCATGTGGAGCTGCCGCCGTTGCGGAGATGGGCCCCCGCGGCCGCGGCGAGCGCGACGGCGGCCCTGGCCGTCATCGTCCTCTTCGCCTTCGGGTCAGCGGGCCCTGCCGCCGTGGCGGGGGCGCTGCTGGCGCTGGCCGCCCTGGCGACGGTCGGCTGGTCGGCATACGCGCGCGGCCCCCAGGCGGCGATGCGCGTGGGCGCGACAGCCGCATGCATGGCGTTGCTGGTGATGACGGCGCGGGCGGGTATCCTGGCAAGCTGGGGGCACCCCAACCTGCTGGAGGACTCGCAGATGCTGGCGTCACGGGACCGGGGCGACACGCCGGTGGAGATGCTGGCGTACGTCCAGCCGTCGCCGGACATACCGGTGCTACGGGACGCCATCGATCAGGTGGCCGCCGCCTCCGGCATGGGGATGCACATGCCGATCGTGGTGGACGCCAGGAACGACTTCAACTGGCCCTGGGCCTGGTATCTCCGCAAGTACGAGAACATCACGTTCCTGGAGACGGATGAGCAGTATCAGCCGCCGCCGGGCAGCGTGGTGCTGGTCGGCTGGCGCAACCGGGCGCTCGTCGACATCGACCCGACGCTGTTCACGGAGGGGATACGCTACCATCACCGCTGGTGGTTCCCGGAGGAGTACCGCGGCCTGGACTCGGCGCAGGTGATGCGCAACCTGTTCAATCCCAAGTCGTGGGAGAGTTGGGGACGCTACTTCATCGACCGCGAGACGCCGAGCGGGCTGCCGGCGCTGGACGCCGTCGCCTATTTCCCCAGCGACAGCCGCTACAGCGAGGTCCTGTCGGCGACCATCCACAAGGACCAATAGCCCTCTCTGGACAGCCCCCCACCGGGACGTCACTCGATGACGCCGCCCTTCTTGAGGCGCGTGATCTCGGCTCTGCCCAGCCCCAGCAGCTCCCCGAAGACGTAGTCGTTGTGCTCGCCGAGCAGCGGCGGGCGCTTGAGCGGGGGCTCGCAGTCCGACATCTTCCAGGGCATGCCGACGAAGTCGCGCGGCCCCGTCTCCGGGTGGTCCAGCTCCCCGAAGACGCCGCGGGCGCGGAGGTGGGGGTCGCGGAAGAGGTCCCAGGCGTCGCGGGAGGGTGCGGCGGCGACGCCGGCGGCGCCGAGCTCCTCAG
>DAOUEO010000057.1:0-3128 GCA_034430455.1 Dehalococcoidia bacterium
GCACGGGGGCAAGCTGGAGCTGGCAACGGTGATCGAGAGGATGACGGCGGGGCCGGTCGCCGCGCTGGGGCTGGACCGGCACGAGGGCCTGGCGGGGCTGGGCAGCCTGGCCGCCGGCGCGCCCGCCGACGTGACGGTAATCGACCCGGAGGCGGAGTGGACGGTGGAGCCGGAGCGCTTCGCCAGCAAGGGGCGGAACACGCCGCTGGCGGGTCGCGTGCTGAAGGGTCAGGTGGTGATGACGATCAGCGGCGGGCGGCAGGTCTTCGCCCGAGACAAGGTGGCTGTGTAGTGACGGACAAGGCGTTTCTGGTGCTGGAGGACGGGACGGTGTACGAGGGCGAGCCCTTCGGCGCGCCCGTCTCCGCCCACGGCGAGGTCGTCTTCGACACCAGCATGGCGGGCTATCAGGAGGCCCTCACCGACCCCTCGTTCGCGGGCCAGATACTGGTCATGACCTATCCCCTGGCGGGCAACTACGGCATCAACCGCTTCGACGTGGAGTCGCGCCGCATCCAGGTGCGGGGCATGATCGTGCGCGAGCACTGCGACATCCCCAGCCACTGGCAGAGCGAGATGACGCTCCACGAGTACCTGGCGAGCAACGGCATCCCCGGACTCTCCGGCGTCGACACCCGCGCCCTGACGCGCCGCCTGCGCATCGGGGGCGTCATGGCGGGCATAATGACCGCCGACGAGTCGCCGGACGAGGCGCTGCGCCGCCTGCGCGGCCTGCCCAGCTACGGCGACATCGACTTCGTGTCGCAGGTAAGCACGGAGATACGCTATGAGTTTGGGCCTAGCCACATACTTTTTGATACCATCGAGCCGCTTACTGTCAGCGATCCGGACCCTTCTGCGACGATCAAGACACTTCATCACATCGTCCTCATCGACCTGGGGGTCAAGTTCAACATCATGCGCCTGCTCAGCCGCAGGGGCTGTCGCGTGACCGTCGTGCCCTGTCAGACCTCGGCGGAGGACATCCTGTCCTTGAAGCCGGACGGCGTCGTCATGTCGCCCGGCCCCGGCGACCCGGCGCACCTGGGCTACGTCGTGCGCGCCGCCGACGGCCTCGTGGGCAAGACGCCGGTAATGGGGATCTGCCTCGGCCACCAGGTGCTGGGCACGCTCTTCGGCGCGAGGAACTTCAAGCTCAAGTTCGGGCACCGCGGCGCCAACCATCCGGTGCGCGACCTGGCGACGGGGCACGTCTACATCACGGCCCAGAACCACGGCTACGCACTCGACCCCGACACGCTGCGCGGGGGCGCCGAGGTCAGCCACGTCAACCTGAACGACGGCACGGTGGAGGGTCTGCGCCATCGCGAGCTGCCGGTGGTGTCGATACAGTACCACTCGGAGGCGTCGCCAGGGCCGCTGGACAATACGTACTTCTTCGACCGATTCCTGGAGATCGTCGCCGAGCAGAAGGGGTAGTAAGGATGGTCAGGGATGACCAGCCGCGAGAGGCGCCCGACCCGGCGGTGGAGAGCATCGGGCCGCCCTGGATGCGGCAGCGACGGCGCCACATCGTCCGGCGCGTCGGCGGGCACATGGAGACGCGCCTGTCCTTCAGCGTCCTGACGCTGGCGACGATGGGGCTGGCGGCGGCGGCAATACTGATCGTCACCGGCGTCGGCGGCGGAATCATCTACCTGCTCGACAACCAGAAGCTGCACGCGCTCGCCTTCCTTCTCGCCGGACTGGGGCTCGCGGCCGTCGCCGCCGGCTTCGGGCTGGGCATGGGGTTCATCGGCATGCCCTTCGCCGGCGACTGGTTCCTGGAGTGGCCGAGCCACGTCCTGGGCTGGAGCATCGGCGTGGGCGGCTGTGCCCTGCTGGCGGCGCTCCTGTTCCTGACGCCGCTGCCCCCATACGGCAGCGTGCCGCTGGCGCTGGCGGCGGTGTTCGCGACGGCGTACCTGGCGGCCTACGGACTGCGGGCGACGGCTCCGGTCGGGGCCGCCGGCGGCAGGAAGAGGAAGCGACGCTAAACCGGGCAGTCCCGGCTGAACGGGAGTATAGAGATAGAGAGCATCAGTGGCGGATAAACCTGGCAAGGTCCTCATCATAGGTTCCGGGCCCATCATCATCGGGCAGGCGGCGGAGTTCGACTACGCCGGCACGCAGGCCTGCAAGGCGATGCGGGAAGAGGGCGTCACGTCGGTGCTGGTCAACTCGAACCCGGCGACGATCATGACCGACGAGGGGATCGCCGACATCGTCTACATCGAGCCGCTGACGGTGGATGTCATCGCCCGCGTCATCGAGCGGGAGAGGCCGGACGGTCTTCTGCCCACCCTGGGCGGCCAGACCGGCCTCAACCTCGCCGTCGCCCTCGCCGAGGCCGGCGTCCTCGACAAGTACAACGTGCGGCTGCTGGGCACCCCCCTGCAGACGATCCGCAAGGCGGAGGACCGCGAGCTCTTCCGACGGCTCCTGCAGGATATCGGCGAGCCGGCGCCGGAGAGCGCGACCGTCACCAGCCTGGGAGAGGCGCGTCTGGTGGCCGACCTGTTCGGCCTGCCCCTGGTGGTGCGCCCCGCCTATACCCTCGGCGGCACCGGCGGCGGCATCGCCTTCACAAAGGAGCAACTGGAGCAGATCGCCGGCGGCGGCCTCGCCGTCAGCCCCATCCACCAGGTCCTCCTGGAGCGCTGCCTCTTGGGGTGGAAGGAGATCGAGTACGAGGTGATGCGGGACGGCGCCGACAACTGCGTCACCGTCTGCAACATGGAGAACATCGACCCCATGGGGGTGCACACGGGGGACAGCATCGTCGTCGCCCCCAGCCAGACCCTCAATGACAAAGAGTACCAGATGCTGCGGTCGGCGAGCCTGCGCATCATCCGCGCCCTGGGCGTCGAGGGCGGGTGCAACATCCAGTTCGCGCTGGCGCCGCGGCCGGAGATCGCCGACTGGCAGCACAAGGACGCGGCGGCCCCGCCCTACTACGTGATCGAGGTCAACCCCCGCGTCTCCCGCAGCTCCGCCCTCGCCAGCAAGGCGACGGGCTACCCCATCGCCCGCGTGGCGGCGAAGATCGCCGTCGGCAAGCGGCTGGATGAGATCGGGAACGCCGTTACCGGCAAGACGAGCGCCGCCTTCGAGCCCGCCCTGGACTA
>DAOUEO010000058.1:0-5693 GCA_034430455.1 Dehalococcoidia bacterium
CCGGCGAGGGGGCCGCGCCCTACCTCGTCGACGCCGGCGATGAGGCGGAAGCCGGCGCGCCAGAGGGCTGCTTCGCGGCGGAAGGTCGGGCGGGCGTGCACCACTTCTCTCGCCTCGACAGGGGCTGGTTTCACTAGGGGGATGCTAGCACAGCGGACGGGGGGGGGTAAAGGCGGGGGAGGGATGCCGCCTGCGGGTCGGCGGGCGGGTTGCCGGAGATGGGGGCGCTGCCGCTCCGCTGAACATGGGCGTTGTTCTTCCCACCTTCCCGCCCTAGGAAAGTCACGGAGAATCAGGGGGACACCCCCTGAAACCCCCGCCAGAGGGGGCAAGCCCTCTGGACTCCCCCTTCTCGGGGAAATAGAAGATAGCTGTGATATGATCGGGCGCGTTACGGGAGCGCAACTCAGGGAGGGAAAGGAGGGCAGAGATGCCGATTGTGCGCGTGGAGATGTGGTCGGGGCGGACGCACGCCCAGAAGCAGGAGCTGGCCCGCGCGATTACGGAGCTGGTGTGCGACGTCGCTCACACGACGCCGGAGGCCGTCACCGTCGTCTTCGAGGACATTGCCCGCGAGAACTGGGCGGAGGGCGGCGTCCTGGCGTCGGACAAGGATACATAGCCGACCTTTCCCTAATAGCGGCCGGGAGCGGCAGGCCGATAATTCGTTGGAGGCCGGCGAGCAGGCACACTCGCCGGCAGGACGGATGTAGCCGGTCGGGTGTCGATGCGACGCCCTGTGCGCGTGGGGGGTGTCGGCGTGGTCGCCGGAACATGGGCGTTGTTCTTCCCACCCGCCCGCCCTAGGGGTGTTTTGGGAAACCAGGGGGACACCCCCTGGAACCCCCGTCAGAGGGGGCGAGCCCCCTCTGTACTCCCCCAGGGCTGCGTGAAGCTATTATGTTGATGACCATCAGGCTGGGGCATGAGAAAATGAGTCTGTATGGCGTGGTCGCTGCGGCAGGGAGGATTCACCCGCCAACAGTGGGGCGGCGGAGGTTGCCTTTCCGCTCGCTCTCGCGTCTGGTATAATTCAAGCAGTGCGAAAATGCCCTCATTGAGGGCAACCGGAATAGGAATCAGGAGCTAGTATGGGCTCTCGCTGGATGCGGAACACGTTCATATATCTGCTCATCGTCGTGGCGGTGGTCGCGATCGTGTGGTCGTTGCTGGCGCCGCGGTCTTCCAGCCCGGAGACGAAGACCCTGGGCGAGGTCATCGCCCTGGCCCGCGACGGCAAGGTGGACAGCATCGAGGTCAACGGCGACTCCCTGAAGGTCTTCCTCAAGGGCGACTCTCAGGAGTACAAGTCGCGCAAGGAGAGCAACTACAGCATTGACGAAACGCTGAAGAACGCGGGCATAGCCGTCGGCGGCGAAAACGGGGTGGATATCCAGATAAAGGAGCCGAGCAAGTGGGGCAACTGGGTGCCCATTCTGTTCAATATCCTGCCGATCGTCATAATCGGGGCGGTGCTGATCTTTATGCTGCGGCAGGCGCAGGGCTCGAACTCGCAGGCGATGAGCTTCGGGAAGAGCCGCGCCCGCATGTTCAGCGGCAGCAAGTCGACCGTCTCCTTCGTCGACGTGGCGGGGGTGGACGAGGCGAAGGAGGAGCTGCAGGAGGTGGTCGAGTTCCTGAAGTACCCAGAGAAGTTCGCGTCCCTGGGGGCGCGGATCCCCCACGGGGTGCTGCTGGTGGGCCCTCCAGGGACGGGCAAGACGCTCCTGGCGAAGGCCGTCGCCGGCGAGGCGGCGGTGCCGTTCTTCTCGATCAGCGGCTCCGAGTTTGTGGAGATGTTCGTGGGTGTGGGCGCCTCCCGCGTCCGCGACCTCTTTGAGCAGGCGAAGCGCAACGCGCCCTGTATCGTCTTCGTGGACGAGATCGACGCCGTGGGGCGTCAGCGGGGGGCCGGTCTGGGGGGGAGCCACGACGAGCGGGAGCAGACGCTGAATCAGATCCTGGTGGAGATGGATGGCTTCGACACGAACACGAACATAATCGTCCTGGCGGCGACGAACCGCCCTGATATCCTCGACCCGGCGCTGCTGCGGCCGGGGCGTTTCGACCGGCACGTCATCCTCGACCGCCCTGACATCAAGGGCCGGAAGGCGATCCTGGATGTCCACATCAAGGGCAAGCCCCTGGACAAAGAGGCAGACTTGTCGATCCTCGCCAAGCAGACGCCGGGCTTCTCGGGCGCCGATCTGGCGAACCTGGTGAACGAGGCGGCGCTGCTGGCCGCCCGCCGCGGCAAGAAGCGGCTGGGCATGGCGGAGTTCAATGAGGCGGTCGACCGGGTCATCGCCGGGCCGGAGCGGAAGAGCCGGGTGATAAGCCCAAAGGAGAAGGAGATAATCGCCTTTCACGAGGCGGGGCACGCCCTGGTGGCACGGATGATGCCCAACGCCGACCCCGTCTACAAGGTGACCATCGTGTCGCGCGGGATGACGGGGGGCTTCACGCGCTTCCTGCCGGAGGAGGACCGTCATCTGGGCACCCGCAGTCAGTTCCAGGACAGGCTGGCGGCGATGCTGGGCGGCCACGTGGCGGAGGAGCTAGCATTGAGCGAGATGACGACGGGCCCCCAGAGCGACATCGAGCAGTCGACGAAGATAGCCCGTCAGATGGTGATGCAGTGGGGCATGAGCGAGCGCCTGGGGCCGCGCACCTTCGGTCGCAAGGAGGAGCTGGTGTTCCTGGGCCGCGACATCGCGGAGCAACGCAACTATAGCGAGAAGGTGGCGGAGGAGATCGACGAGGAGGTACGGCGGATCATAGACCACGCGTACCAGACGGCGAAGAAGATACTGTCGGAGAACCGGGGGAAGCTGGACCAGCTCGCGCGCCGGCTGATCGAGGTGGAGACGCTGGAGGGCGCGGAGCTGGAGGCGGTGTTCAACGCTCCCCTCGACCACGTGTTCCCGCCGCAGGACGAGTTGCCCGGCGAGACGCCGCCCCCATCGGAGGAGGGGCCCGAGGAGCAGGAGGCGGACGGCGAGAAGCAGGTCGGCAAGCCGGGGCTGGCCTGGGGAGGCCAAGCGCAGTCGCGCCTGGAGCCTCCGGAGGAGAGCGATAGCGGGTAGCGCCCTCGGGGGACGGCAAGCGGCGGAGTTGGGCCCCCAGGGGCCTATTTCATTGGGAATCAAGGGGACACCCCTTGAACCCCGTCAGAGGGGGCGAGGGAGAACTGAAGCCCTCCTCTGCATTAGCTATTCGCCGCTTGCGGGTCATGGGGCGTCGGCGTGGTGGCCGTAACATGGGTGTGGTTCTTCCCACCCGCCCGCCCAAGGAACGTTTTGAGGAATCAGGGGGACACCCCCTGAAACCCCCGTCAGAGGGGGCCGGCCCCCTCTGAACTCCCCCGTGGTCTTGCAGGCTCACTTCGTAGATAGCCTGAAGGCTGGGGCGTGGGAAGACGAGTCTGTCGTCGAGCGGGAACCAGCCGTGAGACGGGCGCTCGATTTGACAGCTTGCCCTTATCATAGATAGACTGAATGGAGCACGGTCCGAGGAGGAGTCCGATTTACGCGATCATACGCAGCGGCGGCAAGCAATACCGCGTGGAAGAAGGCTCGATCATCGATGTCGAGCGGCTCGAAGCCAGTGAGGGCGATAAGGTCGAGCTGACGGACGTCCTCCTCCTCACCGACGGCAGCCGGGTGACGGTGGGCAGCGCGACTGTACCCGGCGCGAAGGTCACGGCGGAGGTGGTCGGCCAGGGCCGGGGCCCGAAGGTGACCGTATTCAAGTACAAGTCGAAGACGCGGCAGCGGACGAAGACGGGGCACCGCCAGCCGTACACCCGCCTGGCGATCCAGGAGATCGTGACGGCGGAGAAGAGGGCCAAGGTGAAGGCCGAGGCCGAACCAACCGAGGAGACCGCGGAGAAGAAGCCGGCGGCGAAGAGGACCAGGGTGAAGGCTGAAGCCAAACCAACCGAGGAGGCCGCGGAGAAGAAGCCGGCGGCGAAGAGGACCAGGGTGAAGGCCGAGGCCAAACCAACCGAGGAGACAACCGAGAGCAAGCCCAAGCGGGCGCCTCGGCGGAAGGCGACGAGTCATGGCACATAAGAAGGGGATGGGCAGCTCGCGGAACAACCGCGACAGCCAGGGCCAGCGCCTGGGCGTGAAGAAGTACGACGGCGAGCTGGTGATTCCCGGCATGATTATCCTCAGACAGCGCGGCACGCGCTTCCACCCGGGACGCAACGTGGGCCTGGGACGGGACTACACTATCTACTCCCTCATCCAGGGGAAGGTGAAGTTCGAGCCCTACGCCAAGCAGCGGCGCAAGCAGGTCAGCGTGTACGCCGAGCAGCAGGACGGGTGAGATGAAGAAGGGAATACATCCGGACTACGTCGAGGCGACGGTGCACTGCGCCTGCGGCAACACTTTCAGTACGCGCTCGACGAAGAAGGAGCTGCGGGTAGAGCTGTGCAGCCGCTGCCATCCTTTCTTCACCGGCGAGCAGCGGATAGTCGATACGGCGGGGAGGGTGGAGCGCTTCAAGAGGCGCTACGGAATGAAGTAGCAGGATCGGCGCGGGAGTAGCGATAGGGGCAGGGGGAACCCCCGCCCCTGTTCTTTATGAACGATTCTCCATCCGTCAGCAGCGACCGGAAGCCCGGCCAGTCCGACGGGCAGGCTCACCACTACGGCGGCCAGGCGGTCATCGAGGGGGTGATGATGCGCGGGGCGCGCCACGTGGCGGTAGCGGTGCGCCAGCCGGACGGGGAGATCCGTCTGAAGTCGGAGGCGCTGGGCGGGCTGTACACGGGCCGCCTGCGCCGGCTGCCGCTGGTGCGGGGGGTGATCATTCTCTGGGAGACGATGGCGCTGGGGCTGCGAGCGCTGGTCTTCTCGTCGGAGGTCGCGGCGGGGATGAAGGAGGGCGAGGAGGAGGAACCGACCCCGGCCTACATCTGGGGTGTGCTGGCGGTGACGCTGGTTGTAGCGATGTCGGTCTTCTTCGTGGGGCCGGTGCTGCTCACGGGGTGGCTGGAGTCGCAGTTGGGCAACGCGACGCTGGTGGTGGCGATCGAGGGGCTGCTCCGTCTTCTCCTGCTGCTGGCGTATATCTGGGGCATCGGCTTCATCCCCGACATCAAGCGGGTGTTCGGCTATCACGGCGCGGAGCACCGGACGATCAACGCCTGGGAGGCGGGGGTACCGCTGGAGGTGGAGTCGGTGCGACGGTTTGGGAACGCGCACACGCGCTGCGGGACGGGCTTCCTGCTGACGGTGGCGGTGGTGGCGATGGTGGTGTTCATGACGCTGGGGATGCCGAGTTGGTGGTGGCGGATCCTGTCGCGGATCGTGCTGCTCCCGGTGGTAGCGGCGGTGAGCTACGAGATCATACGGTTCAGCGCCGATTTCGGGCGCTACCGGCTGGTGCGGTGGGTGTTCAAGCCGAGCATGGCGCTGCAGGCGCTGACGACGCGGGACCCGGACGAGGGGCAGATGGAGGTGGCGATCGCGGCGCTGAAGGATGTGCTGGCGGGGGACGGCTATCCGCAGCCCGCGGGATGAATCCCGCACCCTCTCCTGGAATATGGACGTTGTTCTTCCCACCCGCCCACCCAGATATGTTTCTGATTCTGGGGGACACCCCCAGACCCCCGTCAGAGGGGGATGCTCCCCCTCTGAACTCCCCCTGACTATTCCACTTCCAAGCAGAAGACCTCTCGGTT
>DAOUEO010000059.1:0-8833 GCA_034430455.1 Dehalococcoidia bacterium
ATCCTGAGCGGTGGCTGGTCGGGTGCAGATTCGACGCTGTGTACGCGTGGGCGGCGTCGGCGCTGTCGCCGGAACATGGGCGTGGTTCTTCCCACTCTCCCACCCAGGGAGGTAATTTGACTCTGGGGGGACACCCCCCAGACCCCCTGTCAGAGGGGGCTTGCCCCCTCTGTACTCCCCCAAGGCTGTCCCGAACTGTTCTGCCAATGGACATATAAGGCCGGGGTATAGGGAAACGGGTCGGGCAGGGAGCCCGGACCCTACCGGGATAGTAGAGATGCGGCTCCGGCAGGCTGCTAGGGGACGGGGGTTTGGGTGGCGACGTCGGGCCTTGCCCCATCCGCGACGAGGGTCGCCGTCTCTACGGGCAGGGGTGTCGGCGTCTCCGTAGGAGATGGCGTGGGCGTGGGCGGCGCTATGTCGATGGTCTCGACTATGTGGAGGACGATGTCAGCGTACTCGGCGTAGAAGCCGCGCATCGCGTCCAGGTCCGCCTGCCACACCTCACCGCCCACAACGACCCTGACGATGAACTCGTCGAACAGGCCGCCCTTGTACTGATACCAGAACGTGTCGCCGTTCCGCGGGTTTATGACGATTATGGCCGTGCCGCCGACATCGGCGATCCGGAGCAGGTCGGGCGCGGGAGCTGTGCCGTCGCCACCGAAGCCAAGGCCCGTCAGGCGCCAGCCGCTCGCCTCCGAAGGCACTTCGACCGAGAACCTGCCGATGGCCACCCGGTCCCAGACAACGCCCACCGCCCCTTCCTCCGGCGCGGTGCCCCGCTCGATGACGGCCAGCGGCTCGTCCTCAGGAACGGGAGTGGCGGTCTCGGGCGGAGGATTCTCTCCCTCTTCCGTCGGCACCTCAGCCAGGGATGGGGCTTCGGTTGCCTCCTCATCGGGCTCCTCGGTCGGCTCGCCGGTAGCGCTCACCCTCTCGGCCGTGCCGCTCTTCTCATTGAAGAGGGCAAGGGCGTAGGCCTGAGAGGCCTTCACGGACGCCTTCTGGGAGACCGCCCGCGCCGCCGTCAGCTCGTCCTGAGCATCCGCCTTCACCAGGGGCTCGACCCGAGCCAGCACTTGCTGCTGCTGCTGGGCGAGCTGCACGACCTGGCGCGCCTTGCCGGAGTCGCAGTCCGAGTTGTCGAGGTTGTTGACGAGGGAATCGGTCTCACCCTTGAGATCGTGCAACACACCGCCGCCGATGGGGCGGCCCCTGTCGGCCAGCCCCTGGATCTCGGAGAGACGCTCCCCCGCGAGATTGAATTTCAGGTCACTGCGGGCGCCCTCGCTCAGGGCAAAGGTAAGGCGCACGTTCTCCGTGGCCCGCTTGACAGGGTAGTCCCAGTCGCCGGGGAGGGCATCGCCGGAGGTGGTAACGGCAAAGGCGCCGAACCCCAGGAACAGGAAAAGCACAGACGTGAGGGCAGCCGTCAGGGGACGCAGATAGAGACCGACGCCCCACCGGGGAATGGAAACCCGCCACCCCTTGCCTTGCCCGGCGACCGCCATCCTCTGCGCCGCGGCCAGGAACCGCGCGCGGGCCGCTCTGGCGAAGGACGGCCGCGGCCCCACCCGCAGCGCCTCCATCAGGCTCTGCCCGCTGGCAGCGACGAAGCGATCGCGGGCGGCCGCTGCGAACTCGCTGCGGGGCTCCACCTCAAGGGTCTCCCGCAGGCGTGACGCCGTGCTCAGGAGGGGTTCCAGCCGCGCCGCGTCCTGGGGATACATCGCCAGACAATCCTCCAGGGTGCGCTGCCCGCTGGACAGTGCCTCCAGACACTCATTCAAGCGCTCTTCAAAACGATTCCTCATCCCAGACCCTCTGCCGCCCAGCGCTCCGGCTTCGCCGCCAGCGCCCGCTGGAGCCTCACAACCGCCTTGTGCTGAAGGGCCTTCACGTTCCCTTCTCGCTTGCCCAGGGCCTGCGCCGTCTCGGCGACGGACAGGCCGACGGCAAAGCGGAGGGCGATGACCTCCCTTTGCGCCTCCGGCAGGTCGCGCGTCGCCCTCACCACCTCCTCCACCGTCAGTCGCGTCTCCACCATAGTCGCGGGGTCCGGCCTGATGTCGGCGATCCCTTCATCGAGGATGCCCGTTACCCCGCGGGTGCCGCTCTTCCGGAAGTAGCTCACAACATGATTGTGGGCGATGCGGAAGAGCCATGCCGAGAACGGTATGTTCCGCATCCGATAGCCCCCAATCGCCCCCAGCATCCGCAAGAAGATATCCTCCGTCAGGTCCTCCGCCTCGATCACGCTGCCCACGCGGGCAAGGACGTAACGATAGATGCGAGGCAGATACCAGTCATAGATGTCGGCCAGGGCCCGCTGGTCTCCCCGTCGGGCTCGTTCGACTGTCTCCTGCTCGATTTCGGCCGATACCGGTGCGGCGACGGACCCGATCTCCAACTGCTGACTCCTATCTGATGGGAGGCAGAGACTACCGAATACATGATAGAGCCTCGGGGCCCGTCCGTCCATTCAAGGACAACCGACTATCCACTAATAGAACGCAGCCCCCAGGGAAAAGTTAACGGCGTCCGCCAGAAGTCCGGACGCCGTCTTGTTCGAAATTGAACGAAACCCAGGGAAAGACCTACCACCGGGAAGGCTTCACCCACCGACCACCCCTATCACATGCCTCCGAGCGAATCAGGGCCGCGCGCGCCCCTCAGGCGCACCACGACCACTACCGCACCCACCACGACGACCGCCGCCACGAGCCCTATAACCGTCCCCCACAGCGTCCAGTTGAACCCGTCGCTGGAGGAGGCCACTTCCAGCGAAGCACTCTCGACAGCAGTGTCGATCTCCACCGGCCTGCCCTCCGCATTGATCTCAGCGGCCACAAGGATGGCATCCGTGAGCTCAAGAGGGGTATTCCCTCCGTTGAGGGGAGCGAAGGTAACCTCCGCCAGCACGCCGGATCCATCGGGACCGGGCGTCCCCTTCAGGGAGACGGGAGGACCCAGGGTGACGCAGTTGAAGTTGAGCGTCTCCGGCTGACCCTGCTCAAGCATCGGCTCCAGACACTGGGCGTCACGCCCGCTGCTCCCCAAGAAATCCCCACCCTTGACCTCCACATACCTGATAATGGAAGGATCGTAGGAAAGGCTGAACTGGAAGGCCGCCAGGTTAGTGACGTCCTCGGCGACGACGTTTACCGTGAACTCCGGGCCTCCCGTTTTCACCCGCTCGGCGGGTGGCTCCACCGACATCCGCGCCTGGTCCTCCTGCGCCAGGGCCGCTCCTCCCAGGCCCGCCAGGGAGAGAATGCCGCCCACCAACAAGAGCTTGACACCAAGGCGAATACCACAATGCTTCCTCATGCCGGAAGTACCCCTTTCTCTACGGTCTCGCTGGCCGGAGGGCCGCATCCCTAAGGATCATATCGGCAACCGACCGGCAACCTCAAGGGGGCCGATTCCGGTCGGGCGGGCGGGCGGACCTCCGTGTTCATTTGTCAGCTTCCTCTGGCCGCTCCAAGATCTGCGCTTTCCTACAGTACAGCATCCCGGCCAGGATTGACCATCCCCCCATCGCCAACATGGCGATCAGCAGCGCCAGATAGCCGTCGGGCGCGCCTGCACGAGAACCAGAGCCAGCTCTGGGTAACTCCTCAGCCTCGCCGGGGCTCCGCCCTTCGGGGGCGATCTCCCCTCCCGGCGCCGGGGTCGTCTCGGCGGGCACCGTTTCGCCCCCCGGAATGGGAGTTGACGTCGACACTCTCCCCGAACCAGGGGTCGCGGTTCCCGGTACCGGCGAGCCAGTTGGGGTGGGGCTGCCGCCGACGGGTGTCGGTGTCTTCGTGTGCCTCTGCGAAGGCGGAGATGTGGGGGAGGGAGACGGCGTCCCGGCCGTCGGGGTGGGTGAGGCGGCGGGAGACGGCGTCCCGGCCGTCGGCGTGGGTGAGGCGGCGGGAGACGTCGGCGTGCCCGCGCCTGGGGTCACCGTCGATGAGACGGGAGTGGGGGTCGGCGTAGGCGTAGGCGACCCCTGCTCCTCGCAGCTGTTCCCGTCCCGCCCGTAAACGAACTGCAGGTCCTTAATGTCGATGTCGAAGTCGGGGATGTTGGGCTCCAGGTCGAAGTAGGTGTTGTACAAGAGCATGCCAAACACTGCGCCGTAGCGGCCCGATAGCGTCTGGTCATCGATGACGTTCACCTCGCAGTCGTAGTTCACGTCGCCCTCGAGCGCCTGTATGAGCACCCTCGCGTTTCTCACCTCCTCTACCGGTATCGGCTCGCCGAGCTCGTCCGCCAATTCGGCGAAGGCGAGGCTGTCGACCAGGTTGACGACGACCCCGTTCCTGGCCGTGGCCCGGAACAACAGGTCCGGTTCGGGCCTCACTGTCATGTAGGCGACGACTCCGGAGACGACGGGGCCGGGCTCGCCGCCCGTGGAGACGCAGGCGAAGCGGAGGCTGTTCTCCTCCTCGATCTCATAGCAGATTGTCTCACGGCCGGTGCTGCCCAGGAACGGGCCCTCGGCAACGCCGACATCGACTACCTGTTTGCTGAAGTAGAGCTGGAACTCGAATGCCCCCAGGCCCACGCCGTCGGGGATGCCCGCCACTTCTTCATTGACCACCAGCTCTCCTTGCCCTAGGCCATCGCAGGGGGCAATAGCATCGTTGCACAGCCAGAGGGTGGCGTCCTGCGGGTTCTTGAACATGACGACGGGGTCGGCCGCCCCGACGGAAGGCGCGCCATTGAACGGGATCGCGAGGAGGAGCCAGGCCCCGAGGACGCCGACAAGCAGCGCGCCGGCGAGGAGCGCCAGAAGCCTCCTGGTCAACGGCCCGCGCCCGCCGAAGAGCCGCCGACGGCCCGGCAGCACGGCACCTCCGGACCCCGATCGCAGGAGGAGTCCGACCATTCCCGCCAGCGCAACCGCGGCGCCGAAGAGGCCGGTACCGAGGCCCATCCCCAGGGAGCCCCCGCCCACCGCGGAGACGGACACAGAGCCGCCAGCCACGGCGGCGTAGATCTCCTCGCCCCAGGGGTCGGCCAGCGCCACCATCGGCAGGTCAAGGGGGCTTGTGCCGGGAGCAACCGCCTGGAAGACGACCTGCGCTAGTTGCCCCGAGCCGCTCGCCCCCGGCGTCCCTCCGTCGGAGGAGACGCAGCCGAAGCGCACCGTGCCGACATCCGTGATCGGGTTGGGGCAGAACACCACGCGACCGGTGCTGCCCAGGAAGTCGCCGTCGGTGACGGTCACATAGTCAATCAATTCAGGATCGAACTGGAGGGTGAACTCATAGGCGCCCAGGTTATTGACGTTGTCTACCCTCACATCCACCGTGAAGTAGTCGCCGACCACGACCTCCTGCGACGCCGGATCGATCACCATGGCGGTGGTGCCGGGGATGAGGGTCGGCGTGGGGGTGGGAGTCGGCGAAGGCCCCGGCGTGGGCGTGATCGTGGGGGTCGGGCTGGGCCCCGGCGTATGGGTGTTCGTGGGAAGCGGCGTGATCGTCGGCGTCGGCGCCAGCCCCACGGTGACCGAGCCGTCCTGCTCGATGGCTGGTATGACCGTCGCCATGGGATCAGTCAGGATGACATCCCTTAGGTCTACCAGCGCTATCCCCGTGTTTACGGGCAACAAGGTCACGGTCGCCAGCACGCCGCTGCCGCTGGGGCCGTCCGGCTCCGCTCCCATCGTAACGCATACCGTGCGCACGCTATCCTCATTGTGCTCCGCGGGGAGGCAGTTCACCACGCGGCCGCTGCTCCCCAGGAAGGAGCCGTATTGCAGGCTCTGGTATTGCAGGACCGCCGGGTCAAAGCCGAGGGTGAACTCGAAGGCCCCCAGATTGACAACGTTCTCCACCACGATATCGACCGTGAACGGCGTCCCCAGGCTCGCCCTCTGCCATACGGGGTCGACCCACACGGTGACCGGCCCCGGCGTGGGGGTTGGAGTGGGCGTCGGCCCGACCGTCGGGGTCTGGGTAGGAGTCCTGGTGATCGTGGGCGTGGGGGTGATGGAGGGCGTGAGGGTGATCGTGGGGGTCGGCGACGGCCCGGGCGTATGTGTAAGCGTGGGTGTAGGCGTGGGGGGAAGGATCACCGTGACCGAGCCGTCCTGGCCAAGAGCCGGTATTGTGACCGCGTTCGGGTTCGTGAGCACCACGCCCTGCACACCTATGAGCGCGGTCCCCGTACTGACGGGAAGGAAGGTCGCTATCGCCAGCACCCCCGTGCCGCTGGGGCCATCCGGCTCCGCTCCCCGGGTCGTGCAGATGAGCGCCGCGCTGTCCGGCTTGACCACAGGAGAGCAGTCGACGGTGCGGCCCGTGCTCCCCAAGAAGGGGCCGTTCTGCAGGCTCACGTAGTTCAGGATCCCCGGGTCAAAGGCGAGGGTGAACTGATAGGCCCCCAGATTGATGACGTTCTCCACCACGACATTCACGGTGAACGGCGTCCCCAGGCTCGCCGTCTGCGAGACCGGGTCGATCTTCACTACTACCGGCGCGGGCGTGGGCGTGGGGGTGGGGCTGGGCCCTATCGTAGGCGTCGCGGTCGGCGTTCGGGTCAAGGTAGGCGTGGGGGTGATGGAGGGCGTGGGCGAGGGGCCGGGGGTGGGCGTCAGCGTGATCGTGGGCGTAGGCGTGGGCGTGGGCGTGGGCGCCGGCTGGACGACGACGGAAGCGCCCGTGGTCTGCGCCACCGGTATCACAGTCCCCTGGATATTGGTCAGGATGATGCTGTGGAAGGCCATGTAACCGATCCCCTCTCGCACGGCGGAGAAGGTCACGGTAGCCAGCACCCCGGCGCCGCTGGGGCCGTCCGGCTCCGACCCCCACGTCCGGCAGAGGAGCCGCACCTGGCTCCCGTCGAGGATGGGGGGGTCGCAGTCGACGGTGCGGCCCGTGCTCCCCAGGAAGGGGCCGTTCACCGCCTGGAAATAGGACATGATGACGGGATCGAACTCCAGCTCGACCTGGTAGGCCCCCAGGTTCGACACGTTCTCCACTACGACGTTGACGCTGAAGTTGCTGCCGTTGTCGACCACCTGGCCGGTGGGCAGTATGCAGGCGGCCGTCGTGCCCGGCTCCGCCCCGCAAGACGGGACGGGCGTAGGCCCCGACGTCGGGATCGGGGTGGGGGAGAGGGTGGCGGTGGGCGAGAGGGTGGGGGTGGGGGTCAGACTGGGCGTGAAGGTGGGACCGGGCGTGCCGGCCACGACCGTCACGGAGCCCCCTTCGGGGAAGGCGGGGATATCTTCGCTCAGAGGGTCGGCCAGGCTGACCATTATGAGATCAAGGCTGCTCACGCCCTCAGCCGCGGCCGTGAACGTGACCTCCGCCAACTGCCCCGATCCGCTTGCCCCCGGCGTCCCGCCGTCGCTGCTCACGCAGCCGAAGCGCACCGTGTCGACGTCGATGATCGCCGGCGGGCAGAAGACCCCACGGCCGGTGTTCCCCAGGAAGTCTCCGTTCGCTACGCCCAGGTAGCTCACGACGTCGGGGTCGAACTGGAGGATGAACTCGTAGGCGCCAAGGTCCGAGACATCGTCCACCATGACGCGGACGCTGAACTGACTGCCGGTGCTCACCTCCTGCGCCACCGGGTCGATGTGGACCACCGCCTGCTGGGCGGAGGCGGGATTGAGGCCAAGGCGGATGAACAGAAACAGCGCCGCCGTCAGCAGCGCCAGGCAGGGAAAGAGGACCCAGTGCCGTGTCTTCACCGAATTGAGACCCCTAGTAGTTTGTCGGCTGAACGGGGGTTTTCCTCTATTTCTGGTACCACGCCGGCTCGGGGAGGGAGCGAAGGAGCGGCGACGCTTGACCGCTCCGCAGCGGCGGGCCAACTGAGATGCGCTGTCGTCCACCAGACCGAGCAGCCTCGCGCAACTCATGATAGCTTACCATAATCACCGCAGTTTGCCTATAGTGTTAAGAGTGATCTAAAATTCATGCTGTAGGGCCCCGACTCAGCCTTCCCCAGGTGAGCATGTGTCAAGAAGCGCAGGCGACGGGGTCGATCTTTGCCCCCAGCGACTGCTGAAGACGCTTGACATCCGGTGTATAATTAGCGGTGTAGAATAGTGTGCTGTCAAAACGGCAGGCCGACCCCTGGGAGTGACCAGGGCTGCGACAGGTGGCGGGGCTGTGCGTAGCTATGGTAGGAGTGCCACCGATGTCTTTGTCGGAAGGGATACCGACCCCGCGGGTCGGCTTTTGCTGTTTGATAGCCGTATAAGTCGTCAGTTAGTTAGTTCCCAAAGGAGGCAACAGTGAAACGAAAACTCTTGTTATTGGCAGAGGTATTAGGCGCGGTCGCGCTGGCCCTCGCCGGGATGCTGGGGAGCTCCGGTGTTACCCGCGCCGCCATGCCCCTGCCAGTACAACCGTGGATCCCGGACACCGACATACGGACAAGCACGACTGCTCTCGGCGCTACGTATGTGAACGAGAGCATAATTACGGGCCCGTTCGGCAGCCGCATCGCCGGCAGCTACTGGTACAGCACCGGCCTGGTGACGCCTCCCGACAAGGAGACCCCGGACGGAACGGCGGCAGGTGGGCTGATCGCCTACTACGACCTGCTCTGCAACGCGAACGGTCCGGGCGAGATAGACACGCTGGCGGACGCAAGCAGCCCATGGCCCAGCCTCGTGCGTGAGCCGTGGGAAGAGTACACCACATCCGTGGTCGGCACGGATGACGAGTGGCTGCTCTCCGCCGGCCCGCCCTTCCCGATCTCGTGGCGCCTGTTCGGGGAGTTCACCGATTTCTTCACCTACACCGGCGGGATAACGCCGATCTCCCCCTATATCGGCGTGAACCTTCTGGCCTACACGCTGCCCTGGGCGCCCAAG
>DAOUEO010000060.1:0-7783 GCA_034430455.1 Dehalococcoidia bacterium
TTCTCCGATCCCGAGCGGTTCTGGTCGTTCCTGCGGGAGCGGCTGGGCGATACGAGCATCCGCCCCCGACTGCAATCCCTCGACCAGATCGTCCTCCCGCCCTCGCGCCTGGCGCCGGATGCCCTCGCCGCCCTTCGCCGCGCGGCCGGCGACTCTCAGCTCGCCACCGACGACGGCGAGCGGGCCGTCCACAGCCTGGGGAAGGGCTACCGCGACCTGGTGCGCATCCGCAGCGGGGAGGTGCCTAGTCCCACCGACGCCGTGATCTACCCGGCGACGGAGGAGGTGGTGGCGGCCATCCTCGAGACAGCGTCGGAGCGGGGGATAGCCGTCATCCCCTTCGGCGGCGGGACGTCGGTGGTGGGAGGGGTCGAGCCGGCGGGGGGAGGACCCACCGTAACCCTCGACCTGGGGCGTATGGAGCGCGTGCTCCGGATAGACCTCGTCTCCGAGACGGCGACGGTGGAGGCGGGGATCATGGGGCCGGCGCTGGAGACGCAGCTCAACGCCGCTGGCTTCACCTTGGGCCACTTCCCGCAGTCGTTCGAGTACTCATCCCTGGGGGGATGGATCGCCACCCGCTCGGCGGGGCAGAAGTCGACCCTCTACGGCAAGATCGAGGAGAAGGTGCAGAGCCTGCGTCTCCTCTTCCCCGGCGGCGGCGTCGATACTCCCTCCGTCCCCGCGGCGGCCGCCGGTCCCGACCTGACCCAGACGATCACCGGCACGGAGGGCGTGCTGGGGGTGATCACGCGGGCCACCATCCGCCTGTCGCCCCTGCCGGCGTTCTCCGACTACCGGGGCTTTCTCCTCCCCACCTTCGCCGATGGGGTCGAAGCGGCGCGGGAGGTCATGCAGTCGGGGCTGCGCCCGGCGGTGCTCCGCCTCTCCGATGAGCCGGAGACGGAGGCGACCGCCGTCATGCAGATGGGGAGGGCAGGGGTCAACGCCGCCCTGCTCATCCTCGGCTTCGACGGTGAGGAGGACGAGGTGCGGCTGTGCTGGGAGCGCGGGGAGTGGATTCTGGGCAGGCACACCGCCCAGCCGCTGGGGCAGGGGCTGGGCGAGGCGTGGGAGCGCTCTCGCTTCGACCTCCCCTATCTGCGGGACATCCTGCTCGACCACGGCGTGATGGTGGACACGCTGGAGACGGCCGCGACGTGGGAGCGCTATCCGGGGCTCTACCGCTCGGTGCGGGAGGCGATGGAGACGGCGATGGCCGGCCGGGGGGTTGTCATGGCGCACCTCTCCCACGCCTACACCGACGGCGCATCCGTCTACTACACCTTCCTCGCCCGCCAGGACGAGGGCCGAGAGATCGAGCAGTGGCAGCGGGTCAAGACCGCCGCCACGCAGGCGATCATCGACGGCGGCGGCGCCCTCAGCCACCATCACGGCATCGGCATCGATCACCGCCCCTGGATCGCCGCCTATCTGGGCCGCGGCGGCACGCAGGCGCTGGCGGCGCTGAAGAATGCTTTCGACCCGAAGGGGATCATGAATCCGGGCAAGCTGACAGCCGACGAGGAGAGGACGATAGATGTTTAGGCCCAAACGCACCGAGCCCACCGGCGGGTTCTCCGTTCACACCCGCGCCACCTACCTCGACCGTCTCCAAGAGGGGACATTCGACCTCATCGTGGTGGGGGGAGGGATCACGGGCGCGGCGATAGCGCGCGACGCCGTCCTGCGGGGGCTGTCGGTGGCCCTGCTGGAGAAAGGCGACTTCGCGGTCGGCACGAGCAGCCGCTCATCGAAGATGGTCCACGGGGGCCTGCGCTATCTGAAGGATCGTCATGTGCGCCTGGTGAGGGAGTCCCTGCACGAGCGGGGCAGACTGCTGCGGCTCGCCCCCCATCTCGTGCGGCCGGTCCCCTTTCTCATGCCGGTCTACGAGGGGGGGCCGACCGGCCGGCTGAAGCTGAGGCTGGGTCTGACGGGCTATGACCTCCTTGCCGGCTCTTTGGGGCTGTCGCGGCACAAGGCGCTGTCGCAGAAGCAGATCCTGAGTGATGAGCCGCTGCTCCGCCGCGAGGGGCTGAAGGGCGGCTTTCGCTTTTATGACTGTCTGGTCAACGATGCCCGCCTGACCCTGGCGACGGTGCGCGCGGCGGCGAAGGAAGGCGCCGTCGCCGTCAACTACGTGGAGGGCGTCGCCCTCGAACGCGAGGGAGAGCGCGTGTCCGGCCTCCGCTTCCGCGACCGCCTCACGGGCCGCGAAGGGGCCGTCCGGGCGCGGGTCGTGGTGAACGCCACCGGGCCCTGGAGCGACCAACTGCGCGCGATGGGCGGCCTGAGCCCGGTCCTGCGTCCGACGAAAGGCGTCCACCTCGTGTTCCACCGCTCCCGCCTCGGGCTCACGACCACCACGGTGATCGATCGCGGCGACCGCATAGTCTTCGCCATCCCCTACGGCGATTGCGCGTACGTGGGGACGACGGACACCGACTATACGGGCGACCCCGGCGACGTCGCGGTGGACGCCGACGATGTGACGTACCTCGTGGATGCGGTCAACGACCAGTTCGAGGGCGCGCACGTATCCCCGTCCGATGTCGTTGCCTCCTGGGCGGGGATACGCCCGCTGGTCGCCGAAGAGGGGGCTTCTACCCCCTCCGACGTGTCGCGGGACTTCCTGATCGAGGCCAGGCCAGAGGGGCTCTTCTCGATCACCGGCGGCAAGCTCACGACCTGTCGGGCGATGGCGGAGTCGCTGGTGAACCGCGTCGTGAAGCAGGAGGGAAAGCGCTTCGGCTGGACGGCGGGGCCCTGCCGTACACGCTCGCTGCCCCTGATGGGCGGCAACATCGACGGCTTCGAACAATACGCCGCGGGGGCGGCCACCGCCTTGACGGAGAGCTGGGACATCCCGCCGGCCATCGCCTACCGCCTGCTGAGGGCCTACGGCACCGAGCACGTGAGGGTGCTGGCGTACGCCCGGCGCGACGCGCGGTTGTTGAGCCCTCTAGCCGACGGCTGCCCGGTGCTGCGGGCGGAAGCGCTCTTCGCCGCCGAGGAGGAGATGGCCCTCACGCTCGAGGACTTCATGCTCCGTCGCACCGAGCTGATGCTCTTCGACAGCGACCACGGGCTCGACGCGGCTGAGGAGACGGCCCGCCTCATGGGCGGCGTCCTCGGCTGGGACGAGCGGGAGCGGCGGCGGCAGGTCGAGCGCTACAAGGAGGCCGTCGCTCGCATGACCGCGTTCGGCGGTGGAGGGCAGTGATGGCGGAGACGCTCATCATCGTCAACCCGCGCTCCGCCGACGGGAGCACGGGCCGCCGCTGGCCGGAGATCGAGCGGCGGTTGCGCACGCGCCTCCCCGCCCTCGACATCGCCTTCACAGAGCGACCGGGCCACGCCACCGACATCGCCCGCGAGGCGACGGCCCGCTACGGACGGATCGCGCTCGTGGGCGGCGACGGCACCCTCAACGAGGTGGTGAACGGCCTCATCGCCGATGACCGGATCGTCCGACCCGACCTGGCGCTTGGCATCATACCCCGCGGCACGGGAGGCGACTTCGTCCGCAGCGTCGGTATCCCGCGCGACCTCGATGGCGCCGCCGAGCGGCTGGCGACGGGGACGGCGCGGGAGGTCGACGTGGGGAAGGTCCGCTACCGGCGGCCCGACGGCAGCGAGGGGGTGCGCTACTTCATCAACGAGGGGGAGATCGGGATGGGCGCCGCCGTCTGCGAGGCGGTGAACCGCAGCTCTAAGCGCTGGGGTGGCCGCTTCTCCTTCCTGCGGGCGATCCTGGTGACGGCTCTCCGCTACCCCGACCAGGAGATAACGCTGTCGCTGGACGGCGCGCCCGCGGAGCGGGTAATCATCAACAACATCTGGCTGGCGAACGGTCAATACTCCGGCGGCGGCATCCGCTCCGGGCCGCGGGCGCGCCTCGACGACGGGCTCCTCGATGTCGTCCAGGTCGGCAGCGCGGGGATGCTGGAGAAGCTCTTGGGACTGCAAAAGCTGCGCAGCGGCGCCTTCGTCGACAGGCCGAACGTCGTCTACCGCACCGCCCGCCGCGTCGAGGCGGAGAGCGCGGCGTCGGTGCCCATCGAGGTCGAGGGGGAGCCCATCGGCACGCTGCCGGCGACGTTCGAGGTCATCGGCGAGCGGCTGCGCGTCATCGCCTAGCCGCCGGCGGCAGAATCAACCTCCAATTCCAGAATTTTCCTGCCTGTATCCCTCTAGCCAGAAGCTCCGTGATGCTCTATCATTGGGCAGAATTCACAATCGACAGAGCGACGAGCCGAAAGGAGAAGCCCCGCCGATGACAGTCCCCTGCAACATCGTCCGCCTTGGCGTGGTCGACTACATGGAGGGCCTGACGATCCAGGAGCACCTGGCCGACGAGGTGAAAGAGGGACGCTCCAACGGCTGGATAACCTTCCTCGAGCACCCACACACCTACACCTTCGGCCGCGCAGGCAATGCCGAGAACCTGCGCCTGACGGAGGAGCAACTGGACGAGATCGGCGCCCGCGTCTACTGGGTGAACCGCGGCGGCGACGTGACCTACCACGGGCCGGGCCAGCTCGTCGGCTACACCATGGTCGACCTGCGCTGCTGGGAAGGCGGTGCCCGCTGGTTCGTGGGGGCGCTGGAGGCGGCACTTATCGACGCCCTCGCCGCCTTCGGCACCAAGGCGGAGACGGTGGAGGGCCGACCCGGCGTCTGGAGGGGAGACGAGAAGCTCGCCGCCATCGGGCTGAACATATCGCAGGGGGTGACCACGCACGGCTTCGCGCTGAACGTGGACCCCGACCTCGACTACTTCCGCCACATCGCCTCCTGCGGCATCGCCGACGCCGCCGCGACCTCCGTGAGCCGGATGCTGGGGCGCCCCGTGACCTGCGAGGAGGCGATCGAGCCCGTCCTGGCCGCCCTCACCCGCCACCTCGACCTCGATGTAAGGGAAGGCTCGCTCATGGAGATGACGGCGAGCTTGCCCGCCCTCTGAATAACCGGTATCTTCCCCTTGGTGACTTCCGCGTAGGGACTCCCCGGTCTTGCGGGGATGTGCCGCGACATCTGGCGAAAGGAATCTCCCATGAAGATCACAGACGTCCGGACACGGGTCTTCGAATTCCCCCACCATGAACACCCCTTTGCGCCGACCTGGCAGCCGTTCCCCAGCGCCACCCACCGTCTGACTCTTGTGGAGGTGGTGACCGACGCGGGGATCACCGGCATCGGCGCCGGCGGCGTCGCCACCCGCCTGAACACGGCGGCGCCCTTCTTCGTTGGCCAGGACCCGCTCGATATCGAGCGCCACGCCCATTTGCTCCGCACCATCACCTACTTCATGGGTCGCCCCTGGGCAGTCGAGGTCGCCCTGTGGGACATTGCCGGGAAGGTGGCGGGCCTGCCTCTCTACCGTCTGCTCGGTGGACACAAGAGCCGCGTCCGCGCCTACGCCAGCACCGGTGAACTGCGTCCGCCGGAGCAGCGGGTGGATGACGTGCTCCGCCTCCGCGACGAGGGGTTCACGGCAGTGAAGCTGCGGTTCCACAGCCCGGACCCCCGCAAGGACATCCCCACCTTGGAGGCGGTGCGCAAGGCCGTCGGTGACTCCCTGGAGATCATGGTCGACGCCAACCAGGCCTGGAACCTCCCCGGCGATCCTGTGCTCCACCGCTGGGACCTGCAGACGGCGGTGATGATGGCGCGCGAGATGGAGGCCTACGGCGTCTACTGGCTCGAGGAGCCCCTGTGGGCCTACGACTACGACGGCCTGACGGCGCTGCGACGGCAGGTCAACCTGCGCATCGCTGGCGGCGAGTTGAACCCCGCACTCCATGAGTTCCGCCTCTACCTGGAGAAGGGCTGTTACGATGTCTACCAGCCCGACTCCACCTTCGCCGGGGGCATCAGCGGCGCCCGCAAGGTCGCGGGCATGGCGGAGGCGGCGGGGCTCATGTTCTCTCCCCACACCTGGTCGAACGGCATCGGCCTGATGGCGAACCTGCACGTCGCCGCCGCCGTTCCCAACTGCTCCTTCATCGAGTACCCCTACGACCCGCCGTCGTGGACGCCGGAGGTGCGCGACTTCCTCCTCACGGAGCCCATCCGCATCGACAGCGACGGCTATGTCAACCTGCCCGACCGGCCGGGCCTGGGCATCGAACTGGACGAGGACAAGCTGAAGCGGTACGAGTTGCCGCCGGAGCAGTCGCAGTATCTGGAGTAGCGGGCTGCCCCGGCAACCGCCGCAATGGATTCCGCGCCGCCCCAAATGCTACAATAGATGTGGCCCCCAGGACTTCTGAGGACGCATCATCTGTCACCTCAAGCGGGAAGGAAAAGGAAATGGCCGTCAAAAAGGGAGACGAATACATAGCCTCGCTCAAGGCGCTCAAGCTCGAGGCCAATATCATGGGGAAGAAGGTCAAGGACCTGCCCGACCATCCCCTGGTCGCGCCCTCGGTGCGCGCCGTGGCGGCGACCTTCGACTGCGCGTTCGAACCCGAGGGCCGGAAGCTCATGCGGACAGAATCGTCGCTGACGGGCGAGGAGATAAACCGCTTCACCCATCTCCACCGGAGCAGGGAGGACCTGGTCAACAAGGTGCTGATGCAGCGCTATTGCGGCAACGCGACCGCCTGCTGCTTCCAGCGCTGCGTCGGGATGGACGCCGCCAACGCGGTGTTCAGCGTCACCTACGAGTGCGATCAGGAGCACGGCACCAACTACCACCAGCGCTTCCGGGACTACTGGACGAGCGTGCAGCTCGACGACCTGGTGGTCGACGGGGCGATGACCGACCCCAAGGGCGACCGCGGCAAGCGCCCGACAGATCTGGAAGACCCCGACCTCTACCTGCGGGTCGTGGAGCGGAGGAAGGACGGCGTGGTCGTGCGCGGGGCCAAGCTCCATCAGACCGGCATGGTGAACTCGCACGAGATCATCGTCATGCCGACGATGAACATACGGAAGGGCGAGGAGGACTGGGCGATCTGCTTCGCCGTGCCCACGAACACCAAGGGCATCACCTACATCTACGGCCGGCAGGCCGCCGACACCCGCAAGCTGGAGGACCCGATGTTCGACGTCGGCAACCTGCGGTTCGGCGGGCAGGAGGTGATGACCGTCTTCGACGACGTCTTCGTCCCCAACGAGCGCATCTTCCTCAACGGCGAGGCCAACCAGTCGGGCAAGATGGTGGAGCGCTTCGCCGCCTACCACCGGCAGAGCTACGGCGGCTGCAAGGTCGGGGTCGGCGACGTGCTAATCGGGGCGACGGCGCTGATCGCCCGCATGAACGGCGTCGAGAACGCCACCCACATCAAGGACAAGCTGGTGGAGATGATCCACCTCAACGAGACGCTGTTCTCCTCCGGCATCGCCTGCTCCGCCCTGGGGCACGAGACCGCCGCCGGCAACTACGAGATCGACATGCTGCTGGCGAACGTCTGCAAGCTGAACGTGACGCGCTTCCCCTACGAGATCGCGCGGCTGGCGACGGATATCGCGGGCGGGCTGCTGGGCACGATGCCCTCGTCGAAGGAGCTCGACGACCCGGTCACGGGGCCCTACATCCGGAAGTACCTGGCGGCGGCGGAAGGCTACGACGTGGTCGACCGGATGCGGGTGCTGCGGTTCATCGAGAACCTGGTGGTCGGCGCGGGCGCGGTGGCGTATCTCATCGAGTCGGTGCACGGGGCCGGGCCGCCGGCGGCGCAGCGGATCATGATCGGGCGGCAGGGGGACATCGAGGGGAAGATCGGGCTGGCGAAGCGGCTGATCGGGATCGCCTGAGGCGCGGCCCGGCAGG
>DAOUEO010000061.1:0-4196 GCA_034430455.1 Dehalococcoidia bacterium
TGATGCAGTGGACGATGGTCTCGACGCCCACCTGCTGCTGGATCATCGCCGCCAGCGCGATCGCGCTCATGTGAGGCTGCCCCAGGGACGTGTCGCCCACGTTGACGGCGTCGACCCCCGCCTCCTTCAGGAGCGCCGCCCCCGCCAGCGCCCGCTGCGCGTCGACGCCGCGCGGAGGGTCCACCTCCGCCGTCACCACGAAGCGTCCGGCGGCAAGCTTCTCGCGCAGCCGCATCCCGCTCTCTGGGGCTGCCGCAGAAGGACTGCTCATTCCCTGCTCAACCTTTCACCCTTCGATCCTGCCGTCCGGGGGCGCCGGCGAGGGGAAGGACTACAAAAGGATACGAAAGACCCCACAAGTGGGCAAATATCCGCTGCGATGCCCCCAAGCGGCGGGGCGCGCTTCCTAGCGATGCCGCCAGAGGAGGAAGAGGCCGACGCCGATGATCGCCAGAGCCCACAGCTTATCCCAGTGGAGCCATCCCAAGGGGTTGAGGTTGCCCGTCAGGAACAGTATGCCCACGATAACGAGGACGAGCCCGATCAGCGACAGGCGCTCCAAGTGTGATGTGTCCGCCTTCTTGGCGCCGCTGAGGGTGGCCTGCACCTCGCTCCCCAGATCGCGCGCCGACTGCGCTATCTCCCCCACGTTCTTGCGCATCGACTCCCTGGACGGCTGGCCGACAGACTCCTCATCGGGGATGATCAGCCAGAGCACCAGGTAGGCGGCGATTCCCAGGAGGAAGGCGGTGACGATGGTGGCGAGGACGAAGATGACCCTGACGACCGTCGGGTCGATGCCGAAGTACTCCCCGAAGCCGCCGCAGACGCCGGCGATCATCCGCTCACTGGAGCTGCGATACAGACGCTCCACCGGGCCCTCTCCTCGCGCCCATTATAGCAGCCGCCGGCGGCGAGAGCCCATCGCACGGGCGGACCGGAAGGGCCGCGCCTGGCCGCGATCGGGCGGCGGTCAGAACGGCCGCGGCGTTGACTTGCCGAAGAGACGGCGCCCGCCCGCCCGCAGACGCAGGTAGCCGCGCGTCAGCAGCCCCTGTCGCACGGGGATGCCCGCCGACGCCCCACCGTCTATCGTGAAGGCCGTGCCCGAGATGAATGAGGCCTCGTCGCTCGCCAGGAAGACGACCGATGCCGCCACGTCCTCCGGCGTCGCCATGCGTCCCAGGGGCGCCATGGCGCGCAGGGCCGACCTGCCGGTCCACCCCCCGAATGCCTCCCACATCGGCTCCAAGAAGGGGGTGTCGACCCAGCCGGGGCAGATAGCGATGGCGCGGATGCCCTCGGGGCCGTAGATCTGGGCGACGTGCCTGATCAGCATGATCACCCCCGTCTTCGACACGCTGTATTCAATGCCGGCTGGCATGGGTATCATTCCGGCCATGCTGGCTGTCGCCAGGATGACGCCGCTCTTCTGCCGCCGCATCGGGCGCAGCGCGGCCTTGACGCAGAGGAACACGCCCGTCAGGTTTACGTCCAGCACCCGCCGCCACGACTCCTCCAGACATTCGCCGACCGGGACGAGATCAGGGAACAGGCCGGCGTTGGCCAGCATGATGTCCAGCCGCCCAAACCTTTGCAGCGTCTCCTCGAAGGCGGCCTCGACCTGCGCGTTCTGAGTCACGTCCGCCACCAGGGAGACCGCCTCCCCTCCGGCTTCCCTGATCTCGTTCGCCACAGCGTCGGCCGTCCCCCCGTCGAGATCGACCACCGCGACCTTTGCCCCCTCGGCGGCGAGCCGGCGAGCCGCGGCCGCTCCGATGCCCGAGCCGCCGCCCGTGATCAGCGCTGTCTGGTTGAGGAGTCGTTCGCTCATCTCTGCCTCCTGTGGCGAAAGTGCATTCTCCAGAGCAAGTGACGCCCATTGTACATCGTCGCTGCTGATGGGACAGTCCTTGGGTGTACTGCCCGAAACCGAACGGGGAAAGGGACAAAGCAGAGAACCGGCTGGTGAAGCCGGTTCTCTGCGCTCGTGCCCCCCGACTGGGCTAACCAAGGATGAGGATCACCAATCGGTTCTTCCGGACCCAGGAGAGGCGCTCTACCAAGGCGTCGAGCCCGAAAATGCGACCGGCCCCCAGCGCGCCGAGCAGGGCGAACACGATGATGTACACCAGGTGCTCGTCCATGAACGGGTTGTTCGCCGGTGGGAGCTGCGCCAGGTAGAACAGGAACACCATCACCGCCGCCCAGAACAGGCCGCCCCTGGTAAATATACCGAACATCAGGGTGATCCCGATCAGTATCTGCCCCCAGATCACCAGCGGGTTGATGATGTCCACTGCCGTCTGATTGGCCCCCAGATCCTGGAACCAGCCGCCGAACGGCCCCTGTGTCGCGTTGGTCAGGAAGCCGGCGGCGCTGAAATTGGTGACCAGCTTGTCGAACCCCGACCATATGAAGATCCAGCCCATTGTCAGACGCAACAACAGGATGAACGGCATCACCACAGCCGTTGCCAGGCTATCCGGCAGGGCGTCAAACCATGCCCGCGTGAATACGCTCGCCTCAACCCGCTCCCGCACTGTCCTTCTCTCAACTGGATGTGCAATCGTGGCCATTTCAACTACCTCCTCATCCTTGGCTTTTCTCTTCTTCGAGGCCCCCCGTCGGCCTCCTTTACATCATTTGTAGCATGAGAACTTACTAAAGTCAAGTGAAGCAACTCACACTTCGCGGAAAACTGTCAGCGGGGCCTGTTGCGTAGGACAGGAACGGTGTTGACAGGCAGTGTCAGGGTGGAGTGTAATCATTACTCCGGATGGGGTCGGGTAGGCTCCTGGCCCCACGCAGGAAACCGCCTGGTGGACGGACATCCCGTCCGGCGGCGACGGCGAAACAGGCGATGGATCGCCTGGAGAGGGAGGAACCAAGATGCGTTTGGTTACCTATCGACAAGGAGGCGCTACCCGCCTGGGGGCGGTCATCGGCGATCAGGTACTCGACCTGGTGAAAAGGGCATCGGAGACGGACGTTGCGGATTGGCCCGAGGACCTCGACATGACGGCGTTCCTGTGCCTCGGCCCGTCCGCCCGCGACAAGGCAAAGCAGGTCGTGGCCGCTGTCGAGACAGGCCTTCGTCTCGGCGGCGGCGACCGGCTGAGGTCCCGCGGCATCCTGCAGCCGCTGAAGGCCGTCAAGCTGATGGCGCCCGTGCCCAACCCGTCGAAGGTCATCGCCATCGGCCTCAACTACCGCGACCACGCCCGTGAGCAGAAGGAAGAGATACCGGACCGGCCGATCATCTTCGCCAAGTTCTCCACCGCCGTCATCGGACCCGGCGCCGCCATCACCTGGGACCCCGCCCTGACGCAGAAGGTGGACTACGAGGCGGAGCTGGCCTTCATCGTCGGCAGGACGGCGCGCAACGTCCGCCCCGAGGACGCCTACGGCTACATCGCCGGCTACACCTGTCTGAACGACGTCAGCGCCCGCGACCTCCAGTTCGGCGACAAGCAGTGGGTGCGGGGCAAGAGCCTCGACACCTTCTGCCCCATGGGCCCCGCGCTGGTGACCGTCGACGAGGTGCCCAACCCCCACCGGCTGGGCATCCGCGCCGTCCTCAACGGGAAGGTCATGCAGGACTCCAACACCCGCAAGCTCATCTTCGGCGTGCCGGAGCTGCTCTCCTTCATCAGCCGCGCCTTCACCCTCCTGCCGGGGGATGTCGTCGCCACGGGGACGCCGCGCGGCGTGGGCGTCTTCCGCAAGCCGCCCGTCTTCCTCAAGCACGGCGACAGGATAGCCATAGAGATCGAGGGGATCGGGCGGCTGGAGAACGTCTGCCGGATAGTGAAGGGGCCGGGCTCAGCGTAGCGGCGGCTGCCCGCTCACTCGCCGAGAATCTTGACGACCACGCGCTTGCGCCGCTGGCCGTCGAACTCGGCGTAGAACACCTGCTCCCACGGCCCCAGGTCGAGCCTGCCCGCCGTTACCGGTAGGACGACCTGATGGCCCAGCAGCGAGCGCTTGAGATGGGCGTCGCCGTTATCCTCGCCCGTGCGGTGATGGCGGTAGTCGGGCCGGACGGGGGCCAGCCCTTCCAGCCAGTCCCACATATCCTGCCAGAGGCCGGGCTCGTTATCGTTCACCCAGATCGCCGCCGTGATGTGCATCGCGCTCACCAGGCAGATGCCCTCCTGCACGCCCGACTCGCGGACGGCGCCCTCCACCTCCTG